>JALWSL010000159.1:578-7655 GCA_027080405.1 Planctomycetaceae bacterium | reverse complement strand
CGAATTGCTCGTCGGTAACGTAATAGGCCAAATCCGGGTTGTAAGCCTCCGGCCTTCCGGCTGTCAGGAACGAACCCTGCAAGGTTTCGCGAGCCGCCGTCATGACCAGAGCGCGGGAAGTCGGCACTTCCACTTTGGCATCATATTCGGCGGCCGTCTGCGCAACGTGAGAAAGGATATTCAACCCCGCGATTGTCTGGATGTCGTTCATATCCTGAATCCCGGGCACGAACAAAACGGAACGCCCCATTTCAGTTGCCCGTCCAACCGCTTCGTCTACTGCTTCCAGTCCCGCAATTCGCCGCACTTTCAGCTTCCAGCCCCGCTTGGCCACTTCGATGAAAAACATGACCGATCCGCAAATAAGAATTCCTACCCCGGCAAGTTTCCATTTGTCTCCCAGAAACCATTCCCGCTTTGTTCGAACCGGGCTGGTTGTCTCGGCGATGACCAGTTTTTCTCCCTCATCCTGTTTCCAGTAAAGACGGTAAAAATACTCTGATTTCGTATTCAGTCCGCTCACCTCGATCGAAACAGTGTGAGCTTTCTCGTTCAGTTTCCAGGAACCGTCGTTGGGGGGATACTTGGCGATTTCCCGATACAGCCCGCTCTCTTCCTCGGATTGCATCAACATAATCGTGCCGCTCGGCTTTTCAGCGGTAAGCGAACGGTACACCTCTTCGGGAAGTTCTATCGAAACATCGAGTTTATCTCCGCCATCGAAAGGATGATCCTTGACGACCATTTTCGCCTGAACCGCTTGCCCTTCTGACTGAACTGGTTGATCGCCTGCCTGAATCGTCTCCGTTGACTGCGCGAACAGTCCAAAAACAGGCACACAGACGAGCACATAAATGAAATACCGGAACCGCTTCATGCCCTGTTCCTTTACCCTGCTATAATTTCGACGTTGGCCCGGGGGACAACCAATTGTCGCCCGTCATCCAGTTTTACTTCCAGAACTCTCGCTTTCGACCCCGATCCCAAAACAGTTGGCTCAGGAGGCAAGTTGGCAACCTGACCGATCATCCCGAAATAGGGGTCCCGGATAATCCGGACGGAGCTTCCCGGTTCCAAAAAGCCTTCCACAGCACCGTCATCAAACACCTCGCTGGCTGAATCGTCTGTAGTTGGAATCACGATTTCCGGTCTCATCACTCCGGCTCGAATCTGTGTGGCCCCATTCACGGAGGCTGGCGCACCAGTCCGCGATTGAAACAGTTCAAACGTTCTGCGAGCCATGCCGATATCGCCAAAGCCTTCGGTGATGATGAGAGTGGTTCCGATTTTTTCCGTTCCTGTAATCGCAACGCCGAGATCGTATCCCAGAATATTTTTCAAATCCTGATCATCAATTCCGCCTGAAACAACAGCCGATGCCCCCACTGCGATCGCCTTTTCAACCGCTTGATGGGTCATCCTGGCTCCGCCGATAATCACACCGCCACGCATCTCCGGTTTGATCAAATCTTCCGTCAGCGGCTGCTCCGGTTTTTCACACGCCAGATGAATCTTGCCGTATTGCTCGCCTCCAATCCCGAAAATCCCCTGAATGAAAGTAACGTTCGATTCCACCACAACGCCCTGCTCCGGTTTGACTTCCAGAATTTTCCCTGGAACATACGCGCGCACCTGCACCGGAATCGGCTCTCCCCGTAAAATTATCTGCCCGGTGATTTTCGAAACGGACTCCAACACACCGGCTGACCTGGAGAAATAGCTTTTCTTGAAGAAACCGAAAATTCCTTTGGATCGGGCCAACTCGTCACCAACCTCAACACGTTCCCCCTTGTTTTTGAGCATGCACCCGGGAAGATCAGCCGCCGAAACCCCCAGCAGACTCGCCAGATTCAAGGGAAAAATATCTCCGGGGATGGACGCTTCTGCAACCACATCCTGCGCCTCAACCGAGTCGCCTACCTCAACAAGTACTTTCCCCGAGATCGGAAGCAGACGACGACAATGCAATTTCGTCTGCCGGGAGACCTTCAATCCTGGTGTGTAAGCATGAGCCATGTATCTATTCCGTTATCCAATTTTCAAGCCCCGCCAAAGCGGTCTCGACATCGATCCAGTCATCATCAATTCAATCATCATAAAGGTGCATCGCGTTCACCCACTGTGTCACAGTCTGGCGGTCTGCTCCTTTTTCGCCGCCGACAGCCAGTTCGCGACCTCTGGCATCCAGAATAAGACCAACCTCGCCCCCTCGCACTTCCCGGGAGACCGGCTTTCCTTTGCCTGCCCCGCAATCAAGACCGCGAGCCGGCTCAATCTCAACGGTTGCCCTCTGTTCGCCCGAAAGCGGCAACAGTTTCAATTCACCTGCAATCATCTCGCCTTCATCCGAAATATCCCCAGTAATTTTATATCGAAACGCGACACGCCCCGGTCTCGGCTGACCCGCAATCGCCACACACGTTCCCAGATAGATCAGGCAGTCTCGCTCGAACACCTCCAAAGCGGCTTGCGGATGAACCTGAGCCAACACGCCCAGATGGGGCATCATAAAAATGCTGTCCTTGGCGAGCGTGGTAAAGCCCTCCGGTTCGAACGCATCAATCAGCATCGCCGCGGTCTGGTGCATTCTGGGAGCATGCGAGAGAACACCGCCTGAAGCAACCAATAGATCGAGCTTCATATTGTTGACGATCGACTGTCCGCCGGAATCCTGTGTGAAAAGATCCCCCACTGTGCGCTGCTGTTGAACTCCCTTGAGCGTGGTCGCAAATTCCTTGTGCTGAATATACGCCAGACGCAGCGCCTCCCTGGCGACGGCCTGTTCGAAAATGAGAGCTTCCAGAGTTTGCGGAATCGTGGTCGGGCGAATCATCTTGTTTTTCACACGGTTTCGCAATTCCCGTTCCTGCATATCAACATGAACCCAACGCAGAATATTGGGCATGGTCGCTTCTGCGCAGACATTCGAGATGGAATAACTCATTCCCAGATTGGCACTGACCGTCCTGTTGAAAACACCATCGAAAACGGAAAAAACATCCGTCGTTGCCCCGCCGATATCAACACCGACCGCGTTAATCCCGTCCCGTTCCGCGATCGTCTGCAAGATATTGCCGACCGCTCCGGGAGTCGGCATGATCGGTGCATCGGTCCAGGAAATCAGTTTGTCATAACCCGGCGCATGAGCCATGACATGTTCCAGAAACAGCTCATGAATTTCGTCACGAGCCGGGCCAAGATTTTCGTTATCGAGTTGAGGGCGGACATTTTCTACTTGAGACAGTTCGACATCATCATCGAACGTCTCTTTGACAGGTTCCCAGGCTTCGATGTTGCCCGCATAAATAATCGGCATGCGGTACTTATCACCAAAACGAGGTTGCGGTTTCGCCGGAGCGATCAACTCGGCAAGCTGCACTACATGTTTGACCGTGCCGCCATCGGTTCCGCCCGAAAGGAGAATCATATCGGGACGCAGTTCCCGAATCCGCTGGATCTGTTCATACGGTTTACGTTTATCGTTGGACGAAATTGTATCCATCACAATCGCCCCGGCCCCCAATGCCGCCCGCTTTGCGGATGCAGCCGTCATCTCACGAACAACACCTGCAACCAGCATTTGAAGGCCGCCGCCCGCACTGGAAGTTGAGATGTAGATGTCGCAACCCTGCTTGCCGTTGGAGGGGCGGAGAATCTGATCATTTTCATCGAGCAACTTGCGGCCAGCCAGTTCCGCTACTTCAGAGACAGCGTTCGTCACGCCGACTGTCACATCAGCCGCCGGTTCTTCGACCGTCGTGGGAGCTTCCCCGCGGTATGTTTGACGGTAGTGACCGTCGATTTTTTCGATGAGGATCGCCTTGGTCGTTGTACTACCGCAATCCGTCGCCAGAATTACCTCGATGTCATCAGGATTGATTTTGCTCATCGGTTTCCGTACCCGCAAATAAACAGGCTCTCATTCCGCGTCACTGCCACCCACGCCATCTCTCCAAACTGATGCAGCCCCTCCACCGCCTGCTGTCACAACAATCGTTTGCTGTCGCAACAATGTCAAACAGACGCGAACCAACGTTCCGCCTGCAACCCTGGCGTTACAGGCGGTAGGCGTGGTGTCATATTTTGGGGTGTTTCACAAGTGAAAAATGCTGAATAAAGCCCAACATCAATTCGGAAGTTTATCGTTAGAGGCTAGTATATCTTCGCCATCTTTACCACTCTCAAGGGCTTCCAGTCGCTCGCAGATGATATCAACGGCATCTCGACGTTCCAAAAACAGCGACAGTTCCCGGTATTGCGTGGGGGAAAAAATTGTCGTTGCGATCGGCTCCAGAAAGTGCATTCCCTGTGCTCCGACATAATTCATCGGTCTGACCATTTCCAGAAACGCAACCGCAGCCGGGGTCAACCGACGCTGTTTGATCACTCCACAAAGTCGATCGACCAGTTCCAATTGCTGCGGGGTCGGCTCTGTCGCCTGCGCTGCATTAACCGCGAATGCGTGTTTGATTTTTTCCCACATCGTGACTGTTTTCAAAACTGGAACATGATTGGAACATGACTGAAAACTGGCCCCCAATGCCCACCAACTCCCCGGCCTCAAAGAAGCTGCATCATAGAAACTGTGGACGATCCTGTCATTACTCCCGCCTGTTATCCCGTAACCGGGGAAAAATAGCGCATAAAAAAGCCTGAAGAAACCGCCCGTTGAAACGAGACACGATTTCTTCAGGATTTGTGATTATTCAAAAAATCGTCACGAGTGTGGCAGAAAACGCCTACGACCACATAGCCGATTTTTCTTCCACTTCCCGTTGGGCATCAACAGAAAACCGGGTTAACGGCATCGCTTCAAGTCGGGCGATCGGGATCGATTTTCCCGTCACCTCGCAAATACCGTACTGCCCCTCGGCAAACTTGGCCAAGGCATGCTCAATCTCCGACAGCTCGTCCGCCTTCATGGCGATCAAATGCGTGTTCAGGTCGCTCGACTCATTATACTGGGCGATATCGGCTGCGTCACCAACTCCCGAACTTGTGGTACTGGTCGCTGCTGTTCCTGCACCTACCCGATTTCGCAATTCGTCACGTCTTGCCATTAAGCTGAATTTCAACCGCTCCAATCGCTCTGCTCGTGTCATTTGGGATTTCTTTCTACTTCTTATCAATCAGCCTCGGACAAGGTTCCCCATGCCAAGGCGGTGCCAATTTGTCGCATCCCAACATCATGTCGGCGATTGATCATTCCACTCTGATCGCAGGTATGATCAACAGCCTTAAATACGATTTCAAGTGTACACAGAGACAGACTCGCCAAAATCCTCGAAACCACCCCAAAAGCAACAGAGGAAAAAACAACGCAACCCGTTGTAAACATAAATGTTATGGCAATGACAAAAAAACGAATAAATTTTTGATTAAGAGGCCACATGACCATGTGGACATATCAGTAGTAACCCCATGCACATTTGATGCTCTTTTCGGGCGTGAAACTTGTCGGGGGCCCGATTCAGATTCTCACAAACTTCAACCAAACACCTGGAAGGGAGCCATTTCTCCGTTTGGAATCATCGAGTTTTAGTATCAAACCCGCATCATCAACCCCCAAGCCGGGCAGGAATGAGGGGCTCACCTTCTTGATATTTTTGCTGGCGAGTCAGTTTTTGTTTGATTATTTTTCTCTATCCACTACTAATGGATAAGGATAACGGATTATGTTCTCTCTATTGTGTAGAGGGCGTGACGGTGGTGTCGGGGTTCGTGTGTCGTTCGACTCAAGCAGGTATCGTGTAGATCACTTCCAGTTAACCTCTTCCAGTAAATCTCTTCTCCGCCTTGATGGAATAAGTAACATGCAAGATCCAGACCGGGAAAAAAACGGATTTGGCAGTACCATTCGCTCTGGTTGGCGTGCTGCCCGGTTGATCTTTTCCGGCATGATTTTTCTGTCCGTAACGGGCGCGTTCCAACCGGTTGATGCCGCCAAGGATCCAAAGGTTAAAGCGGCTATCGAACGCGGACTGCAATACCTGCGGCAATACGATTTGAAATTCAAACCGGCCACCGGACTTATTGTTTACACGCTTCTCTCGGGTGGAGACGATCCGGACAGCCCAGCCGTCCAACGAGGATTGGATTTGATTTTGGAAAAGTTTCGCGGTTCGGAGACGGATAATATCACCTATCGTCCTCAGCATCATCACATTTATGAGGCTGCCATTGATGTTATGGCACTCGAGGCGGCTGATGCAGAGGGTTACCTCAATCATATCAAAGCGATTTCCGATTATATCATCAACAGCCAACTGGAAATTGGTGCCTGGTTTTATCCGTACGGCGGGAAACCGGGAGAGGGGGACACCAGTATTACGCAGTATGCGGTTCTCGGTTTATGGGCTGCCCATCGGGCGGGTGTCGAGATACCGCTGGAAGTGTTCGAGAAAGCCGCCCTCTGGCATTTCAGGACGCAGGATAAAACAGGGGGCTTTACTTACCACCCTGTTCTCTCAGCCAACGGTGCCCAGTCCGACAGAGGCGTTTCTGGAACCATGACAGGAGCGGCTTCGGGAACATTGGGGATTATCCGGTTCATTCTTTTCAGAGATCAGCCGCCGCAACCGACACAGGTCAAAAATGGTCCCCGTTTTGGAGTGCTCGAAGCTCAAATTCCGAAAAAGCCCGAAAAGAATTTCAGACGCATTCCCAAACCGATCAAGCCTAAAATCGATTCCACCAACGCAAGAGCACGTGGCTGGCTGACCGCCAGTTTTGCTGCAAACCTGGTTTCAGAACACGGAGGGAATTTTTTTTACTACTTCTATACTCTTGAGCGAACTTCTACTGTCAACGGTTGGGAAACCTACGGCTCACATGATTGGTATCGGGAAGGAACCGCGGTTCTGTTGCCCAAACAGGCTGCGAATGGAAGTTGGCCCGAACTGAGAGAGCGGGCCAGCGTTCACCCGGTTGCCACCTGCTTTACTCTATTATTCTTAATGAGGGCCACCAACAAATTGATCCCTGCGCGAAAAATTCCTGCTCATTTGGGTGAAGGAGTTTTGGCCGGAGGACGTGGGTTGCCGGATGATTTGTCACAGGTCGAATTTCGCAATGGGA
>JALWSL010000159.1:0-568 GCA_027080405.1 Planctomycetaceae bacterium | reverse complement strand
GGGAAAATCCAATACAAGAAGGAAGAACTGGGAGATTTCGACAAACTTCTGGCCGGGTTGGCCACCATCGATCTTTCACAGGCGGATGTTGAAGTCAAACAGACCGAAAAAAAGGTCGATATCTCCGACCCCAGAAAACTGATCGGCGATGTTGAACTTCTCAAATCGTTGGTGAAATACAGCGATCCGCGAGTCAGGCAGGTTGCCGCCTGGGCCATTGGAAGAACAGATCGCCTGGAGTTGGCCGAGTTGCTCCTTCCTCTGCTCAAAGATGAAGACCTGGGAGTTGCGATTGAAGCACGTCTTGCCCTCTGCTGGATTTCCCGCAGACCAAACGGCTTCAACAATCCGGTTGATCCCCTTGAAGAATATGAAGATTCTGAAGTGGTCGTTGACAAAAAGAAAATAATAGCCAACTGGCAAAATCGGGTCTATAAGGCCTGGCGAAACTGGTATCTGAATTCACGTCCCTATGAAGAAAGAGACGATTTCGATGATCCGGAGCAAGTCCGCTTTCAGAAATGATTCAGTTCTTCCCGGACGAACCGGCACAGAACCAGTCTGGCTC
>JALWSL010000158.1 GCA_027080405.1 Planctomycetaceae bacterium | reverse complement strand
ACGGTCGAACTGGCGACGTATTCAAAAAAAGCACAGTCAAAGTTGATGCGGGAATACCGCAAAGTGAACCGTAACCTGGGCGGAATTCGGGAAATGAACCGTTTGCCCGAAGTGATTGTCGTTGTTGATCCCTCCAAGGAACACAATGCTGTTCACGAGGCTCACCTGCTTGGTATCAAGGTTGTTGCGTTAATCGATACCGATTCCGATCCTGATCTTGTCGATTTGCCGATCCCCGGTAACGATGACAGTATGCGATCGATCCGTCTCATTATGGCGCACCTGACCGACGCCGTCGCTGCCGGCAGGGAAGCACTGCCCAAACAGGAAAAAACGGACGAACCTGAAGAAGAAATGAAACCGAAACCAAGCATGTAAACAAGTGGGTTGCTCCTGGCATACTGCTATTTCTTCCCGATTGTTGGTCGAAGCCCGGGGGAATCGAAAGAGCAGGTGGTTGGGGACTCCGGCCCGGTATTTTTTCCGACGCCCTCATTTATTCAAGATATCAATTTGAAGGAGAAAACTCTCATGGCCGAAATTACGGCTGCTGCAGTGCGATCACTGCGGGAAAGAACCGATCTTCCAATGATGCGTTGCAAACAGGCGCTGGTGGAATCTGGCGGCGATGAAGAAAAAGCGATTGAGATTCTTGCTTCGCAAACGGCAAACATTCGAGCCAAGCGTGCAGACAACGCCACGACGGAAGGGCGAATTTTTGTCGCTGCCAAAGATGATGGAAGTGAAGCGGCAATGGTCGATTTCCAGTGTGAAACAGCCCCCGTCGCATCGAATGAAGAATTTCTCGCACTCGGCGAAGCAATGGTTCAGCAATTACTGAATGGCCCGGGAGCGGAAACTCCGGAAGAACTTTTGGCCCAGGAAGTTCCCGGGAAACCGGGAACGACGCTTCAGGAAGCGTTGGATGAGTTGGTCAACAAAATTGCTGAAAAATTCGATGTCGCTTTCGTCGCACGAGTGAGTGGCCCGGTTGGGTACTATGTTCACCACGATGGCAAAACGGCTGCCCTGTTCCAGGCAAGTGGCGACAACATGAACGCCCCTATTTTGCGAGATGTCGCGATGCACATTGCCGCCTTGAAACCAGCATTGGCCACTGAAGCAGACGTAGACCCTGCAAAAGTTGAAGCCGAACGCAACCGTCTGACGGAAGAAGCCCGTGCGACCGGTAAACCCGATAATATCATTGAGAAAATTGTCGACGGTCGCATGAAAAACTTCTTCCAGAATGAAGGAGTTCTGACATCCCAGGCGTTTGCCAAAGACGAAACAAAAACCGTTGGACAGGTACTGGCAGCAGAAAACCTTGAAGCCAAGGCGTTCATTGTCCGCTCCATCGGTTAGCCGCAGCAATTGTGGCTGATTGCAATGATCTATCGTTGGGAAGACCAAACGGGTCGACTGCACAGATTGTCTGTCGGCCCGTTTTCTGTTACGACAATCATCTTCTATCCGGAGTAACAAATGGCTGAACCATCCAGGCCGTTGGCCTATCAGCGGGTTCTGCTCAAACTGAGCGGGGAAAGTTTTTGCCGAGACCGCGCCGGCGGAATCAGCATGTCGGAAGTGACACATATTGCAGAAGAAATTCGTGATGTTGTCGAACAGGGTGTCGAACTGGCGATCGTTTGTGGAGGGGGAAATATACTCCGCGGAAAACAGTTTTCGGATGGTTCCGATGCCATCAAAATCGCGACCGCCCACTACATGGGAATGACGGCAACAGTCATTAATGGACTCGCCCTTCAGGATGCGCTTGAACATATTGGTGTGGAAACGCGTTTGCAGACAGCCATTCGTATGGAAAGTGTGGCCGAGCCGTTCATTCGACGCCGATGCATCCGTCACCTCGAAAAAAAGCGAGTCGTTATTCTTGCGGGAGGAACCGGCAGTCCGTTCGTCACCACAGATACCGCCTCTGCACTACGAG
>JALWSL010000157.1 GCA_027080405.1 Planctomycetaceae bacterium | reverse complement strand
ATGACCCGAACGGGAAACTCGATGTCGTCAAATGTTCGGGCTATTGGCTCGAAGGAGCCAGGGAACGGGGCATCAAACATATCTGCTGGGATGGCTGTATGTTCCCGAACGAAATGCTCGAATCCGCTTCCACCTGGAACACAATTCTCGATACCATGGTTCAAGTCCGCGACGCCCACGGCTGGGATTGAACTGGCGGAACGTCAACCGAAGCGTTCAAGCAGGGACGTCGTCGCTCTTTCAAGGAATTTGAGTGACAATTTCGAGAAAAAAACGAGGTGACGGCTTGGCGTTTATTTTTGATCGTACATTTTTTCACCATACAAGGATCACATCAAATGGCAAAAGAACTGCGTATCGGCCTGGTTGGCTACGGTTTCATGGGACGGACACACACAAACGGTTACAAGCGGGTTAACGATTTTTTCCCGGAGTTGGAATATCGTCCGGTGCTGCAAGCCGTTTGCGGACGAACCGAGGAAAAGGCAAAGGAATTTGCCGATCAATGGCAATTCAATTCTTACGAAACAGATTGGCGAAAGCTGGTCGCGCGGGATGATATTGACGCCATCGATATTGTCACGCCAAACGATACCCATGCGGAAATCGCCATCGCAGCAGCTGAGGCGGGAAAAATGGTGCTTTGCGAAAAACCACTCGCCAGAACAGCAGAGGAATCGCAGCCGATGGTTGATGCGGTCGAGAAAGCGGGCGTTGCCAATACGGTCTGGTACAACTACCGCAGGATTCCCGCTGTCACTCTTGCCAAACAGATCGTCGATTCCGGAAAACTTGGAAAGATCTTCCACTACCGGGCTAACTTTCTGCAGGACTGGACGATCAGCGAAGATCTGCCTCAGGGCGGGGCCGCTCTTTGGCGCCTCGACGCGAAGGCGGCCGGTTCCGGTGTGACGGGTGATCTGCTGGCTCATTGCATTGATACCGCAATCTGGCTCAATGGGAGCATCAAGGACGTTTCAGCGACAACGGAAACATTCATCAAGGAGAGAATGCACACACAGACCGGCAAGGTCGAAAAGGTTGAAATCGATGACGCCTGTCTGTTCCATTGCCATTTTGAAAATGGTTCGTTGGGGCTGTTTGAATCGACTCGTTACGCTCGGGGACACAAAGCGCTTTACACCTTTGAAATCAATGGCGAACATGCTTCAATCCGCTGGGATCTGCACGATCTGAACCGTTTGGAGTTTTTCGATCACTCTGACGATTCCAAAGTACGTGGTTGGCGCAGTGTCCATGTCACCGATGGCGACCAACCTTACATGGATCATTGGTGGGTGCCGGGGTTATCGATCGGCTATGAACATTCATTCGTGCATCAGGTAGCCGATTTCCTAAAAAGCCTCGAAGAGGGAACGAGTTGTGAACCGACCTTCCGTACGGCGCTCGAAACTGCTAAAGTGTGCGACGCGGTTCTGAAAAGCGCAGCCGGTCGATGTTGGCAGGATGTCTGATTTCATCCGCCGCTTCACGGCAGCTTTACACTGAACCGTGATTCGGGTTATCGTATTTCTAATGAAAACTACGGGTTAAGGCCGTTTGCCTTGCCCGTGTTTGCTTATATCAAGAGGAACAGAGAAATGGATCGTCAGCCGATTACACGTGAGGGTCACGATAAACTGAAAGCTGAAATTCAGCATTTGGAACAGGAAGTTCTTCCTGAGATCACCAAGCGGGTCGCTGAAGCTCGCGAAGAAGGTGACCTGAAGGAAAATACCGAGTATCACGGACAGCGGGAACAGCAGGGAATGGTTCAGGCAAAAATCAACCAGCTCAAAGCCAGGCTGGCCAGCTGTTATATTGTTGACAAGTCGGACATGCCAAAGGGAGTTGTTACGTTTGGGAGTACGGTTACCGTCAAGGATTTACAGTGGGACGACGAAGAAGAGTACGAGTTTGTCGGCCCCGGCGAAGAAGATTACGACTGCGAACCAATGAAAATCCTTACCTCCAGCCCTCTTGCCAAGGCGATGGAAGGGAAAAAAGTGGGTGATAAGGTTTCCGTCGAAACACCTCAGGGGATCCGGGAACTGGAGATTATCAAAATTTCAGATTTCCAATAGCACTCAAGCCGTTCGTCCGTTTTAATTTTTTTAGTGATTCCCCTAATATCCCGACGAAGCCGTAACGTCCCAATAAAAAAAGGAGCCGAATCGGCTCCTTCTGTGCATTTGGCGGAGGTGCTTCAGATGAGATCTTCTTCGATAAGTTCATCCTCATCTTCCAATTCGTCGCTTTCCTCACCAAGGAGTTCCGTGTCCAGAACAGGAGCGTGGTCATAACAATCCCCGTCATGCCAAAGGGGCATTCCTGCCGCGTATCGTGCAGCTAGCATCATGACTTTATCTTCCGATCCTGGCTTCGCTTCCGTTGGAGAAACCGGGTCAATACCGAGGTTCTCGAATTCCTCCATATCAAAAGCATCTGAAAAATCGGCTACATAAGCTGTCTGTTCATCAAACATAAGTTCGAAATCTGGCTCCGCATTATTGGACTTGGGCATACCCGGTCTCCAAAGTTAACTAAAAGTGTACTAACGTGTACTGAACCACGATACACAGCCCCTCCACGCAAAAGGTTCGTCATGAACTCCATCCCGCTCCTCTGCGAAACACCGTCCGCCCCGACCTGAAAGCCTCTCTCAAAGACAGGCGGGGGACAGCGTCCGAGGTTGCTTCACAAGACGGTAGAACAAAAGCACAACCCCACTACCGTCGGTTGCAAAGCAATTCCATGCGAGAAAGTATGGTGGGAATCTGTGTGACTCTCAGACATAGATTCTTGAGGCAAATCGAAAAATTGTCAACAAAATTTTCTTCGAAATTCAAATATTTTGAGAACTTCCCCCCGCAGAAAAGCAATCCCGCCATGCCTGCCTCATCACCTGCTGAAACGGATAGCAGATCACCGATTCTTTCCCTCTGGCAAACAGGCTGATACCTGCCTCTGCGATCCCGCCAGGAACAGCATCAGCAGGACTGAATTGTTCTGGAAAATTATTTTTTCGATGCCATTTCATTTCTTTGCCTGTTCGCAGGAATTCAAATATGATTCAATTGATATGATTCAATCTACATTGCTTCGGTCATTTCAGTTGCTGAAGTGACTGGGCAGTTACTGGCGGGGAAATCGATGCAGTCACGAACTCGGGATACGCCCGCAGGGGGGCGTAATAATGACTGGCCGTCATGAGTTCGATATTTCCATCATCTCCACCGAGCGCATCTTTTCCCGATCGACAAGGAGCAAATCCAATGGTTGCCAAACAGAGAACTGAGCGGCTTGTTTTCATTTTCATTCTTTCCTGTTGCCTGTTTTTCTCTGTCAACCAGAGCCACGCTGAAAATTCAGGTGGTTGGAAAGCAGGCGTGGCGAGTATCAAAATCACACCTGAGAAACCGATGTGGATGGCTGGATATGCCAGCAGAAACAGACCCTCCGAGGGCGTCAAACTGGATCTGTTTGCCAAAGCGCTCGCATTGGAAGATGCTGATGGCTCGCGGTATGTGATCGTGACGACCGATTTGATCGGCATTCCACGCATGTTGCGGTTCAATGTCGAAGCCGCTTTTGTCAAAAAATTCCATCTACCTCCTTCGGCGCTGCTGCTTAATGCCTCGCATACCCATTGCGGCCCGGAAATCCGCTATGAACGCGTCGAGGGGGAGACGATCGATTCCGCCATCCTTGGTGCGTCCCGGCTTTATACACGGAAGCTGGAAAAAAAGTTGCTCGAACTTGTCGATCAGGCTCTGAACGATCTCGAACCGGCTTCTCTCTCCTACACATTCGGACGGGCTGGATTTGCAATGAATCGACGAACACCAACGGCGAAGGGAGTCCGTAATCATCCCTATCCGGAGGGGCCGGTTGATCATCAGGTGCCGGTACTGAAGGTGATGACGCCCCAGAAGAAACTGAAAGCGGTTTTATTTGGCTATGCGTGCCACAACACAACAATGGGGTTCTATCAGTTCAGCGGGGATTATGCGGGTTTCGCCCAGAAATTTATCGAGGCGGATCACCCCGGCACCGCGGCATTATTTCTGATGGGCTGCGGCGGTGACCAGAACCCTTATCCACGGGGAAAAGAGGGCCAGGCCGCCCAACATGGACGAGCGCTCGCCAATGGTGTCGAGGCGGCTTTGCAAAGCTACGACAAACCGGTCACCGGAAAACTGCAGGCCGAACTGGCCAGTGTCGATATCGAGTTCGCGCCGCCTCCAACAAAAAAAGAATTGCTTGCACTCGCCGCCTCCGGGAATAAATACGACAAAATCCGAGGCACCGCATTACTGAAAGAACTGGAAACCAGGGGAGAAATCCGTACGACCTACCCGTACATGGTGCAGGTGGCTCACATCGGCAACATCAAGCTGGTTGCGCTCGCCGGTGAGGTAACGATCGACTACAGCCTGCGATTGAAAAAGGAAATGCAGGGAGATTTCATCTGGATCGCCGCCTACTCCAACGATGTGTTCGGCTACGTTCCTTCAGCCCGCGTTATCAGCGAAGGTGGTTACGAAGCGGGCGGCGCCATGCGTTACACCCGCTTCCCAGGCCCGTTCAAACCGACAATCGAAGAAACAATCGTTTCCACCGTCAGGCAATTGGATGAAAAGCTGGACTCAGCCAGGTAACGGGCAAGCGCGTCCCCCCCCCGGATCGAGCAGCCGGATGTTCCGGATGTTATCGAAACACCAGGCTACACGGAACAAAAAAGTCGGGACGGGTTCCACACCTGACCGGCAGGAAATCAGTCAATCGCTTCCATTTCGGGTTGCAGCACGAAGGGAAAGACTCTCACCGGTTGACCAACTTCGAACGACCCCTTGTAATTCAACTGGGCGGAGCGATCAGCGGCAAACTGGAGGACGGTAAATTCCAGGCCACAAAAGTGATCGAGATCAGCCTCGGCAGCGACATCAGCAAAAACCTCACCAGCAGAAGCAGCGTGCCGGCGGACACCGTGAATGCTTCCCTCACGAACTTTTACACCCGCTGCAGAAAGCTTGACCAACCCCTTGAGAAAACGTCCGGTGAGCGAATCGGGACCGGAAGATTTCCAAAGACGCTCCCATTCCTCATGAGCTTCCCAGTAGTAGCCGTAGTTGAAAAGATCCAGCCCAACCAGGTAATTCTTGTGTGTGGACCAGTTATCGTTGGTCAACGCTGGAGGGGAAATCCGTTTTCGACCATAGCTATGCCCCCTGGGATCGCGTATCGGGTGCGGCAATGAAGTCCCAGGAATAAAGGCGTAGGCAGGCAACTCAATTGATGAAAGCAGACGCTTGGCGCTCATGGCAGCCTGAAGCATGTTTGTTCTCTCCTTGTGGACACGAGGCGGGATTTCTGTTGTCAGATCACTAAATCAATAAAACAATGGTTCCGGTACTCGAAAAAACCGGATAATTCTTCAGGCGGAAACGCTCCCGGCGACCGCTCCGTGCCAAACTCCCGAATTGATGTCAAACGCCACTCGGCACTTTTCAATTACGAAACGCCCAGAAACGTGACATATCAACCGGTGCTTGCTACACACAGTTCGAAGCGAAAACCGTAGAACGCCCCCCCTATCGGTTCAGTTATTTGTCAACTTCTATCAGTGCATGTTAGGGGTAGTTTGGAAATTACAAGCCTTTTTCGTTATTCCGAATCGCAAAATTACAAGAATGCCCAAACAGGAATAACGACAAGGCAATATAGGACAAATGGGTTATCCCCCCGGTATGTGAAAATTCCTCAACCGAAGAAACTGACACCACGTACAGGTAATGTCATTATACCCACTTCCTTTTCCGCACAACCGGCACTACCGCCACGACTGCACCGTTGAAAAGAAGAAGGTAACCAGATAGCAAGGCGAGTGTGAATAGCGTTTTTCGAAGATTGGAAATTTTTGAAAAAAACCTGCAACAAAAGTATTCACATGTTCACAATTCAGCTAAATCGGGCGTTTTCATGCTCTACCCTGCGTTATTCTGAAAATCGAACTGCTTTTCGTCGAATGTTTCTGTAATAATGGAGGTTAGCAGGTGCGGGGCGAATACAAAGCCCCGCGGGGTTCGGCATGGCTGGTACATGTCCGGTGTGAGGCTGTCCGGTATTGGTGTTTTTGAATCGACGAGAGAGTCAATGAATAGAACGAAGTGGAATCTGTTGTCTGTTACCTTGTTAGCAGTTGGAGTGATCCTGACTCCGGGCACCGTTGTGGGCGCTCGCGGAAAGGAGAAAGGCTACCGATACAAGCACGATCAGGAAATTGTGAAGGAGATCAACAAGTTCATCCGTCAGGGCTGGGAAGATAACGAGGTCACCCCAAGCAAAACGGCCAAAGACGCCGCCTGGCTTCGTCGGGTTTATCTCGATACCGTTGGGCATATCCCGCCGTTGGAAGTTGCAGAATCCTTTCTGAGAGATAAAGACCCCGACAAGCGAGCCCGGATTATTGATCAACTATTGGAGGACGACGACTACACACATAATTGGACAACAATCTGGACGAACCTGCTGATTGGGCGTCAAACACCACGGCGGACGTCTCGTGAGGGGATGCAGAAGTTTCTGCGCGAGGCATTTGCGAAGAACCGCCCCTGGGATGATGTTGTCTACGATATTCTGGTTGCCAAGGGCCGCTACGATGAGAACGGAGCCGTCAATTACCTGCTGGCTCAAATGACCATGCGGGATGAGGGGGTTCAGGCGACTGCCAAGACGACGCGGCTTTTTCTCGGTGTGCAGGTTCAATGTACCCAGTGCCACAACCATCCTTTTAACGACTGGAAACAGAATCAGTTCTGGGAATTCAACAGTTTCTTCAGACAGGCACGTCGGGTCGATCACCGTAAACTTGATCCCGAGACCGGGCGGCAGGTCGATGATTATTCAGAAATTGTCGTGCGAAATGTAGAGGGGCCGGTTTTCTTTGAAAAACGTAGCGGACTGATGCAGGTTGCCTATCCCAAGTTCTTCGGCAAGGAAGTCGATACCAGTGATGTCGAAGACCGACGGGTTGCGCTGGCCAAATCTATTGTGAATGATCCCGGGCATCATCTTGCCAAGGCGATGGTAAATCGCATGTGGGGTCACTATTTCGGTTTCGGGTTCACAAAACCTGTCGATGATATGGGCCCTCACAACCCTGCTTCGCATCCGGAGTTACTCGATTTTCTCACAGAAAAATTTGTCGAGTCGGATTACGACCTGAAAATGCTGATCCGCTGGATCGCCAACAGCGAGGCCTATCAGCTTTCGAGTGAATTCAACAGCAAAAACAAAATTGATGATCCGGCTGCCGGCGAACTGCCCCTGTTCAGCCACGCTTATATCAAATCGATGGAAGCCGAGCAGTTGTTCGATTCCCTGCTGATTGCTGCCAACGCTGCAGGAATGAGCAAGGCGAATTATGCAGAATCGAATCGCCGCCGAAATATGTGGTTGCAACAGTTTGTGACGACTTTCGGAACCGACGAAAACGACGAGGCAACTACGTTCAACGGTAGTATCCCTCAAGCCCTGATGATGATGAACGGTGAACTGGTCGAGGCGGCAACCAACTGCAAACCGGGCAGTCTGCTCCACCGTGTCGTTCAAAGTGATGAGCGTGAGACAAAGAAGATTCAACAGATTTACCTGGCAGCGTTATGCCGAACTCCTTCCGGACGCGATGTGACCGCGGTGAAAAAACTCTTTCGAGTCAGCCGTGATCCGGTGACCGCCTATCAGGATCTGTATTGGGCGCTGCTCAACAGCAACGAGTTCATTTTTATTCGTTAAAAATGAGAGATTCATTGACAAAGAACTAAGAGATTCTCCAGCAATACTGGCAGCACAATAGTTATGGGCGGGCCACATAAACTGGCCGAGGTGTTACCCCTCGGGAAAATGTCGGGTGCGTGCGACGCATCAGGTGTTCTGAGGTTTTGCAACTAATCCTGTA
>JALWSL010000156.1 GCA_027080405.1 Planctomycetaceae bacterium | reverse complement strand
GTATTGCCCAGGTGGAAATTCCTGAGAATCACGCCCCGGCGGTATTGCCCGAACCACAAATACCGGAACAGATTCTTACGGATGCGGTGCGATTCGATGAACAGAAAGATGCGAATCGCGACCGGATGCGTCTGCTGGAACAGCAACAGGAAGAACTTGAAAAAAACAGGTTGCAGCAGAAGCTGATTCGACTGCAAATTGCGGAACTGGGCGAGCGTCTCGAAAAGGAACGCAAGAAAAAACAGAACCTGCAGGCCCGTTTTGTTTCTCTCTCCAAACAGAAACAGGAACTGGAAAAGACGGTTCTGACGGCTCAGCGTTCCTCAATGGAGAAATCGAACCGTTTGCGCAAACTTCAACAGGAGCTTGCGCAAAAAGAGCGCGAATTGGCAGAACAGAAAAAAATCGCTTCCGAAATTCTCGGCAAGTTGCGGATTGTCACGTACGATGGAGAATCAGGTATTCGGCGAAAACCGATTTTCATCGAGTGCAGCGCGGGAAACATTATCTTTCAGCCCGAACAGGTGAAACTGACCGCGAAAGACCTCGAACGATTTCCTCCCCAATCGCATCCGCTTGGTTCTGCGGTACGAGCGCTGAATCGGTATCGTCAGCAAAAAAACGATTCGCAGGAGCCTCCCTATGTGTTGCTGATTGTTCGACCGGATGGCATTGAAGAATTTTATACCTCCGGGCGGACACTGGGAGTTCAGGGGATCACGTTTGGTTACGAACTTGTCGGACAAAAGCAGGAATTCTATTTCGATCAGACTGATCCACAGGCAAAAAAGGTTTTGGAACAGGCGATTGCTGAAGCAAAAGAATCTTCCCGACAGCAACAGTTTGGCGGTTTTCATCTGGCCGGAAATGGAGAATTTCCGGGAGAGGGCGAATCTTTGGAAAACTCAGGCAGATTGTCGCGTGGCAACAGTCTTTATCCCGGGAAGTCGGCACAACGCTTCAACCCTGCCGTCAGTCGAATGCAGGGAACTGATGGAAAGGATTCTTCGGGAAAACGGAAAGAAGGCGCCAAGCCGTCTGGGACGCACAGGTCAAACGCCAACAGGAAGCAGAGGGAACCTTCGGTTGCGGGAGGACTTGCCCGAAACGGATCGCGATATTCACCATCAAGACAATCGTCACTCTCGAAGGGGCAATGGGATTCTTCGGAATCAGAGACCAGTTCGCAGAACCAGCCGGTTTCCACCACGGGAACGCCTCAGGAACAGTTGGAGCAATTGCTTACCCGGTCTCAAGGGATGGGGAATCCGAACCTCTTTCCGCAATTGAATTCGCTTTCTTCGCGGGCAGAACATCTCAAACAGGGCACTCCCGATTCACTGATCAGTCTGGAAAGGCAGCTTGTCGTAAAAATCGATTCAACCACGCTACAGGTAGGAAGGCAGAAGCCGGTATCAATTTCCTCTCCGGAAGCCGAGATCGAAACTCAACGCAAGTTTTTGAATTCACTGGAACGTGAGATGTCGAATTGGCCGTCTCCGCCCCGTGGTTTCCGCTGGGTACCCGGTTTCCGGTTTGTTGTTTCGCCAGGAGGGAATCAGATTGCCTTCCGTCTGGAAGCTGTTGCAAAAGAACTGAAACTGCGAACAGAAACCAGTTTTCAAATGGGAAAAGTGGATGCGAACAATCTCTTTGAAGTGAAGTGACGTGTTGACCAGAATTATCAGACAGACTTTTTGCGTGCGTGCCTCACAAAGGCCCGGCAATAATTGAATCATCTTTTGAAAACGGGATCGGTCAGGCGGAAAAGCCTTTCCGATTTCATTCACCCGAAAACTTTATGTCCAGATCTCGAAGACAATCTGAATCGCTTGAATCGGGATCCGATTCCTTTCTCGATATTATTGCCAATATCGTCGGGATCCTGATCATCCTGATTGTTATTGCCGGGGTGCGTGTCAGCAATGCCCCGGTTGCGCATGAAAATTCCATCAAATCG
>JALWSL010000155.1 GCA_027080405.1 Planctomycetaceae bacterium | reverse complement strand
CAGTAGACCTTACTGTGAGTGATTACTCGATTCCGTCCCCGCTTCGTCGAGCCAGGTCTGTATTTGCGATAATGTTTTTTCTTCATCAATTTGATGCTCCCATTGATCGGGGCGACCAGCGGAAGTCCAGCGAATGAATTGCACCATTGCTTCGAGTTCCCGGGCGGTTCCCGCAAAAGGAGGCATGAATGGTTTGGTATGTTGAAGTTTCGCGAGATTCATCCGCATCTGGTCCAGATCCCAGGTTCCCGTCAGATGAGCCACCGCGTTGGTTCCTTCCAGCGTGTGACAGATACTGCATTGCCTGCGAAAAACAAGTGCACCTGTTCGTAACAGAGGGGTAGGAATTTCCTCGGCATTTCGCAGCGGATAGGGATCGTTTGTCAGACATCCCACTTCGCGCATCCGGGGTACATCTTCAGGCAGAATCGCATTTGAATAAAGAACATAACGGATCGAAAAGGGCTTGCGGGATCCTTCGCGAACAAATTCACCTCCTGCGGTTGCACCAAAGGCGAGCACCAACAGAAGCAAGGCAGTTGCTCCATTGATATACAGCTTTCGCACCACCAGCCCGGCGATGGCATACGCACCGATCGCCAACGATGCTCCGACAGAAATACTGAAAAACAGCATCATCGCGGGACTGCCTCCCAGAATCCAGCCTCGGCTATCCGCGGGAAGAACGGCAAGATACCACGCACCAAGAAACGGCATGGCAACCATCGGAATCAGCAGACGAGCCGTCTGGTTGATCAACTGCCGTTTCCCCTCACGATCGATATCGCTCATCGTATTGATGACAAAACAGGCAACCAATCCGGAGAGTGTTGTCGCGACGACGGTGCGAAACAGCAAGCTCGGAAAAAAACTCGGGTTGAAAAAGCCATCAGCAATCTGATGGGTTTCCACCCAGCGCCCCGGCGTTAATTGCCAGGAAAGAATTCCGTTGATGATGAACAGGCTCATCCACGAGGCAAAGGCGTAAAGCATGAGCAGTTTTAACGACGTTCGATCATCAAGCCGCTTGTGACAACGATAAAAGCAATACCCGGCGACAACTTCCAGACAGAAAAAAGTCCACTCCGCCGCCCAGAGCCAATGAAAATTTTCGACCATCGCGCCAATGGTCGCAGGGCTGATTTGAATCGACGTCAGCCAGATCCCAACACCCGTCAACGCGCCAAGAATAAAACTGACCAGCACAAGTATTTTGAAATAGCCATCGACAAACCGCCGGGCATGTTCACTGCGATCAGTCATCGCCAACCATTGAAAGTAACACAAAAGCATTCCGCCGCCGACAGCAAACTGGGCAAGAAAAACATGCACAATCGCCACCGCTGCCATCACCAACCCGGGCATCGCCGGGCCAAAATCATTGACCGGAAAAACTTCAGACATCGTGTCCTCCAGTTTCTATCGATGGGAGAAAATGCCCCGTTCATTCAGAAAATGCAATACGCATACGTGACGTAGAAATGCACCAGCCCCTTTGCAGTATAGACATCCTCCGCTTAAACCCAAGAACAGGCACGTAAATTTCCCAGCACGGTTGGTCTATTCTGACCGCTGTAACCCAAATGAGATATTCAAAAGTTTTCACGCCGTTCGTAAACTTTAAGCGTTAGTAGTACAGAAATCAGGCAATTGAAATCGGATTGAGAACCGCTCCCTATCGCACAGGCCTGTCAACAAAACCGCGTCGGTTTCCGTAACACCCTATTATTAGGGATTATTAGGGTCAAACGGAGTCTCATTATTCACTTCTGAACGGCTCTTTGCAGCCGGTTTTTCCCTCAATCTGGACAAGATCAAGATCGCCACTGAGATCAATTGGCACGATAGGAGATGCGAGCCGATTTCCTCAACCGTTCGACCGCCGGACGCCATCGCGCGGCCATCAGCTGCGCGAGGCTAGCCGGACGGCCACCTTCCAGACTGAGCAAGCCGGGCACCCC
>JALWSL010000154.1:7605-7990 GCA_027080405.1 Planctomycetaceae bacterium | reverse complement strand
GATACAACCACCCGTGCCTGATAAGCCGCGCCGGATAATCATCGCCCCGGCAAGACAACATGACAATCGCGGTAAACTCAACCAGCCAGCAACCAGTTATCAGCTAGCCGTGTGCGGAACAACGATCGAACATAAAACAATGTTCAGGTAAACCCGAACACCCCGGTTCTGATCGGTGAACAGAACAGAGCACCTATGGAAATTGCCCATTGTCCCGCCTGCCGCGATGAGTTCAAGTCGCAGAAGGTGCCCATGGGGAAGAATGCGACAATTTGGTATCAATTACTGCCGAAATTTATCACTTACCGATGCAAAAATTACTGAACACGCGATCAAGGAGGTCGTCTGTGTAAACGTGTCCCAGAATAAGTCCCAACTCATGCAG
>JALWSL010000154.1:0-7595 GCA_027080405.1 Planctomycetaceae bacterium | reverse complement strand
GTTCTTCTGCGATCAGTTCATCTCCGGCGGCAGCTTGCAGCAGTTCGATCGCTGTTTCCAGATGCGTTTTTGCCCGCAAAAGGGAATCTTTACATCGCGAAGCCGTGGAAGCGAGAATCTCCGATCGTGCCCCGTCTATGTTCAAACGATTCAGTAGCCCGCGACGAAAATCATCCAGCCCCTTTCCCGTTTCCGCACTGACGCCGTCAGACAAAAAAGTTTCACGACAAAGATCGGAGTGAAGCTCATCGGAAGCGAGATCAATTTTCGTCATCAATCGCACCACGGGCAATCCCTGTTTAAGCAACTCCCTGAACCGCACGGAATCCTGTTCTGCTTCCGCTTCGGAAAGGTTGGAAGCCGTGCACCAGATGATCAGTTCTGCATTCCCATATTCTTCTTCTCGCAAATGCTGTGCAAATTGCCCAATCGTTTCGGTGACGTCCTGTTCCCAGCCTGCGGTATCGTGGAAGGCGATTTCGGTACCGTTCCAGTTGACATTCTTGATCAGATAGTCGGTTGTCGTTCCTTCAATTTCCGAAACAATCGCGTTGGCCTGCGTCAACAGATTGAACAGCGTACTCTTGCCCGCATTGGGGAGTCCCGCCAAAACAACGCGATGCTGCACCGTGTTGATCATTCTTTCCTGTGCCGCGACGGCGAGCCGATCCAATTCGACCAGCAATTTTTGCAGTCGATGACAAAATTCCATTCGGTCGATGAACTCGATATCTTCCTCGACAAAATCGAGTCCTGCTTCGAGATCGGCCAGATCGTCGAGAAGTTGATCGCGCATTTTTCGCATCCGGGGTGAAATTCCTCCTGCCAGTTGCGTCAATGCCTGATCGAGATCGTTATCTGAATTGGCATCGATCACGCCCAGAACCGCTTCAGCCTGCACGAGCGAAATGCGTCCCGATAAAAAAGAACGCAACGTAAACTCTCCCGGTCCCGCCGGTCTGACCCCAAGTTGAAATAACTGTTCAAGAATCGCTTCCAGCAGGGGAGGCGAACCGATTGTATGAATTTCCGCGCTTGGCTCTCCGGTATAACTGCGTGATGTCGGCCAGATCAGGAGCTTCATCGGCAGCAACGCTTTCGAGTTTTGAAGCGGATAATCGACTTCAATCATCCGGGCGGAAACGGGATCGATTTCGGGCGGGGATTCTACCGCCGACAAAAAAGAACGCAGCAGCTTGAGCAGTTGCGGGCCGCTGAGCCGAATTATCCCCCGCGCAGCCGCCCCGGGGGCAGAGGCAATCGCTGCAATGGTCTGCTCCGGAGAATTTGTTTTCGAACCGTACATGGATTCAGAATATCGAACAGAATATCGATCAAGCCGTAGCCGCAAGGTCTGTTGAGACGCACCTTTGACAAGCACACCGCTGACAAGCACACCACGGACAGGTGTGCCGCACGGGGCCCATTGCGTTTTTGGGCATTTCATCCTCGAAAAATGCTGAATAACGTACAACATCAACTTGGATGTATGACATCAGTCAATTTCGGGGATCGGATCATTTTTACCGATCGGCTCGCCTTCCCAGACCACATTACCCATTTCATCAACAGTCAAAATCCGATGGGCGGATCCCGGTGCCGGTTTCGCACTTTTGGCAGGAAGATATTTTTTCAATTTTGCAATGACTGAGGCGTATTCCGGTTTGCCGGCCAGATTATGCCATTCGTTGGCATCGTTTTTCATATCGTATAATTCCTGCGAACCGTCCGCGTAGCGGATGTATCGCCATCGTTCAGTGCGTAAGCCATGGTTGTCGTGGTTATGTGTTGTTATCGCGGGCCATTCTCTGCATGCGTTCGCATCGCAAAGTTGTGGTTTCAAGCTGTGTCCTTCCAGATCTTTCTTTTCAGGCAACCCAAGTAAATCGATCAGCGTCGGGTAGATATCAAGAAGTTCCGCAGGACGCACACATCGTTGATTGGCTCTCACTCCCGGCCCTGCAAAGATAAGAGGGACACGGGTTGAACGATCCCAAAGACTGTTTTTTCCGGTAATTTCCTTTTCCCCCAAATGCCAACCGTGATCAGACCACAAAACGATGATTGTATCGTCGGTATGACCGCTACGTTCCAGAGCATCGAGAACCCGTCCGACTTGCGAATCGACAAAACTGGTACTCGCCAGGTAAGAGCGAACCAGATTTTGCCATTGATTGTTTTCGATCAGGAATTTGAGCCGCGGTTCCGGCAATTTCCAGTGAAGATACCAGGAAAAGCGCGGGGTATCGGAGCGATCATTTTTCAGAATTGGGGGCAGAACGAAATCATTTTCCGGGTAAAGATCAAACCATTTCTGTGTTGCATAACAGGGGACGTGCGGAAGGAAAAAACCGACGGATAAAAAGAACGGTTCCTGCAACCCCCTGTCCAACTGTCCCACAGCCCAACTGGCGACTTTCCAGTCTCCCTTGTCTTCATCTTTATGTGGAAAGACGCCCCAATCGACCAACGGATGCCCACTCGGTGTTTTGACCAACGGTTTTTTCGGCCGCGCTCCGACAGTGGCGGGAGTGCCAATCACGTCGAATTCACGATCTTTCTTTCGTCGTCCGTATCCTCCGTGATAGATTTTCCCGGTCGTGTAATTTCGGTAACCGAACTTCCTGAGATATTGTGGCAGCGTCACAATATCTTTGAGGGAGTCCACATCGCGAATCCAGGGAGCAAGGCCGTAAATTCCCGTCGTATCGGGGCGTTTGCCCGTCATCAAACTTGTGCGGGACGGATTGCAAAGAGGAGATTGGCAGTGGGCATTCAGAAACAGCGTTCCCCGTTTGGCGAGCTTGTCAATGTTCGGTGTTTGAATCAGCGGGTGCCCACCCAGACAGCCGATCCAGTCATTCTGATCATCAATCGCAATGAAAAGAATATTCGGTTTCTCGGCAGCCTGAATGGAAGCCGCCTGCATCATCAACACCAGCAGACCACTTAAAATATGTCTTAAAGCGTATCGTAACATCAAACATCACCTGATTAGCTTTATCGAAAATGCTTCCTGATCCCATTACCGGAAGCTATTCCGGAGACGAGCACAAGCCCGGGATTATTCTGTCAGTGTCCCGTCAGTATCGTCCCGCCACTATTGTTTCGCCAGTATGACAGAACCGGTCGGAAATAATCAATCGAGTTCCGAAGCTATTTCCCATCATCGCCCATCATTGCCCATTCGGTCGTGGCCGGAATGAGAGCAGATCAGTCGGTTTTGCACAGCAGTCGCAACACCCTTTGCTGTACTGTACCCGATTGCAGAACTGCGCCAATTGGGATACGCTGGCAGGTGTCCGGTTTATTTTGATTTTGATTCCGGCGAATCTGATCACAATCCGATTATCAGGGAGAATCTGTTGCATGGCCGTCGAACGGAAAAAGTATCAGGTGGATGTTCTTGTTTGCGGGGGAGGCTGCGCGGGAATCGTTGCAGCGATTGCGGCGGCTCGCAACAACGCAAAAACATTGCTGCTGGAAAGAGCGGGGTTCTCCGGGGGGATTATTACGACAGTCGGGCTTCCTTATTTCGATGGCATTGCAGAGAAAAAAACCGGGCGAATTGTTGTGCGTGGTATCCCGTTCGAATTACTGTTGAAAATGGGACGCACCAGCCCCAATGCCACACATATCAAGCCGCATAATCCGACAATCAACTCGACCGAACGGTTCAAGGTACTTGCCGATCAACTCCTGGAATCCCACGGAGAAAAGATTCAGGTGCTGTATCATACAACCGCTTGTGAAGTTCAGACAAAAAACAGCCGGGTCTCCAAAGTTTTGGCTGCCAATAAAGATGGCCTGATCGAGATTGAAGCGAAGCAGGTCATCGATTGCACAGGCGATGGAGATATTGCAGCCTGGACGGAGGTTCCGATCGAAAAAACAAAACCACTGATGCCGATGACATTGCACTTTCGCATCGGAAATGTTCGTCAAAATCCGGAATTGAGGACAAAAGCCCGCGAAGCACTTGTTCGGGCGGAGAAAGCGGGAAAGCTGCCGATGTTTTATGGGCCGGGTATCATCTTCTGTTTTGCCAAAGATGAAGCCTACATTCACGCCGTGCGGGTTTCCGGCGACGCCACCAATGCGGAGGATCTCTCCCGTGCCGAAGTTCAGGGACGTTCCGACGCCTGGGCAATGTTCGAAGCCTGGAAAAAATCAGTCCCCGGTTTTGAGGACTCCTACTTCATCAGTTGCGGCCCTTATATCGGCATTCGGGAAACAAGACGCCTGGTCGGTCAATATGTGCTGACAGAACAGGATATCATGTCACGAAAAAGTTTCGACGATGCCATTGCAACCGGTTGCTGGTACATGGATCGCCATCCCAATCATACGACAATCGGAACGGCCAACGATGCGGGAACCGGCTATCAACCCGCTCCTTACGATATTCCTTATCGTGCCCTGGTTGCCCGAAAAGTGGACAACCTGCTTGTCGCAGGCCGATGTCATTCTGCAACCGCTGCCGCTGCAAGTTCCACACGCGTGACCGTTACCGCGATGGCCATGGGACAAGCCGCAGGAACAGCCGCCGCGATGGCCGTCAAATCGAATACATCAGTCGCAGCACTCGATGGAGTAGACGTTCGGGAACAATTGACCGCTCAGGGAGCCGGGCCGTTCACACAAGGCTGACCCGATGCTGATCGCCTCTGCTTCTGTTGTTGTATGCCGCTGTTGTATATTGTTGTATTTCGTCTCCCCTTCCATGAGGCATCCTTTTCCATGAGTCATCGTTATGTTGCTGGGATATAACACGAACGGCTTTGCCTTCCATTCGCTTCCATCAGCCCTGGAAATCATCGCAGAGACAGGTTATCGAAGTGTTGCCATCACGTTGGATGTCCATCACCTGAACCCTTTTTCCTCACATCTGGAACAGGAACTCGAACAAGTTCAAAAATTGCTTACCGATTTGAAACTGAACTGTGTTATCGAAACAGGTAGCCGTTTTCTGCTCGATCCCCGTCACAAACACCAACCGACGCTTCTGACTCCAACGGAATCGTCACGCCTGAAACGAATCGACTTCTACCGCCGCTGTATCGATATCGCCAGCGCACTGGACGCGAAAACAATTTCGCTTTGGTCGGGAACCGCTCTGGATGAAGCGTCTCCAGACGAATTGTTGGACAGGTTGTGCGACGGTCTGGAGCAGGTCTGTCGATATGCGGAAGAAACGGAAACAAAAGTCGCTTTCGAGCCGGAACCGGGGATGCTGATCGATACCATGGCGAGTTGGGAGGAACTGTCGCGGCGATTCGATCATCCCCTGTTCGGGTTGACCATCGACATCGGGCATTTGCAATGTCTGGAAGCGGATCCCGTCTCAGCCATTCTTCGCCAATCGGCCAAAAAAGTCTGGAACATCCATATCGAAGACATGCGCCAAGGTGTGCATGACCACCTTCGTTTTGGAGAGGGAGAAATAGATTTTCCCGCCGTCATGCAGGCATTGAGACAAATCGGGTATTCGCAAGGAGTGCATGTCGAATTGAGCAGGCACGCCCACATGGCTCCACAGGTTGCGCAGGAATCGTTCCGTTTTTTGGAAAACCTTGTTGAGTCTTATTGAGTGAGACCGACTGCGGAGTCCTTTTTCGTCCTGTCTTTCATCTCATCGAGCCAGTCAGACCAGATTTCGAGTTTTCGTTTGCTTGAATCGCTGGCAATCATTTTCGGCTGTCGATTTTCCGGAACCGTTTTCTGCAGGGCATCCAGAACCGCCAGGCGAACATCGGCTGCGGGCTCGGTCCAACCGATTCGGATCAGGTGTTCAACCAATTCCTGTTTCTGAAGCTCTCCTATCATGCGGACAACTTCTCTGCGAGTGTTGGCATCCGGAGAATAGCTCAGCTTCAGCAGTTCGTTGAGTCCCTGTTCGTCGCCCAATCTTGCCAATCCGGCGATGACAAGCAATTCCGTTTCCCGGTTGACCGTCCCGAGCAATGAACGCAGGCCGGTCTGTTGTCCGTTCTGCCCATCCTTGAAACCATCGATCACCAGCGGGTTCTGGCAGTAGCCACAGGCTAGAATAGCCGCCTTCTGGACAGACGCGTTTCGCTCCTGCAGTAACGGAAGCAGAAATGGAGCAAGTTGCCGCACCCGATGTTTTTGCACGTACTGACAGCCAAGTATTCTCACATCGGGCCAGGTGTGAGTCAGTCCGGCTTGAGCCACGACACGGGCTTGCTGTGTGGTATCGCCATCGATTGTCATCATGAGATCGCGGCAAACCTGCAAATCCTGCTCCTGTTTCAGTCGTTCTGCGATGAGATGCAGTTTCCAGGCTGCCAACGTTTGCGTTTTTGCCTGTTCGGCAAAATAACGGGCGCAACGACGTCGCTGCAGCAAAGAACCATTTTTCAGTTGAATCATTTTTTCGGCATCGGGAATTCCGAAGGAGCCCAACTGTTCCAGAATCCGCTCCAACTGTTTCATTCCCTGTTGGTTCAGAAATTCATCGAAGGCCCGGGGAGTTTTTTCGTAAAGTTCGACGATTTCCCGCGAATGTCGATCTCCAGCGGCTGAGGTAACACTCTCCTGTTCCAATTGGGACAGGAGTTCGTGAATGCGCTCACGAAGCGGCGACTCCGCCGTTCCAGTTTGGGATTTCCGAAGCGGGTGATCTTCAAACAGGTCATTGACGTTGGGAGCAAGATGGAACTTTTGACTGATCGTCTCAAGTACTTCCTGACGATCGTTCTGGTCATCCTGAACGGCGGTGATCACAAGACCGAAACGTTGCTCCAACCGTTTTCGGGCTCTGTTTCTTGTGGGAACGGCCCCTGAGACGAATGCGCGGGATAATACAGGAAACGCTTCTTCATTCGACCACTCGGCAACAGCTTGCACGGCGGCCTGCTGAATTTCAAGATTATCGTCGTTGACCAATTCCTGCAGAGTTTTGACAGCCTCTGCTGATGGATGCCGGCCGGCAAACCGGGCGATTGCCTGACGCACAACAGCTGCTTCATCGTGACGATAGCGGTAGATCAACTTCTCATCCTGAACGCCGATCGCCATCAGCGCGACGGCGCGGGACATTCCCGGTTTTTTTTCTACAACGTTTCGCAATGCTTTCAGTGCCGCCTCGGTTTGGAGAAGTCCCAAATTCCGTATGGCGTGGTACTGCACCGATTGTTCCAGGTGGTTCAACCTTCCCGTTAAAAAACCTTGTGCAATCGGATGCCTCGTTAAAGCCAGCCACAAACCGAAACGGTTCACAACCTGCGCATCCTGATGCCAACGCAGATCCCAGATATTTTCCGGCCATATTTTCAGCGGATCCAGTTGTTCGGGCTCAACCGTAATGACGGATGCCAACTTTGGTGATTGGTCTCTGCTGACCGTTTGAGAATGATGGATTGCGTAGCAGATGCAGGCATCCAGTGCAGACAGTGTCAGTGAGGAAACTTTTTGCTGCTGTGATTCCGCTTCCAAAATCTGATGATTGAGCGACGGAATCAATCGAGGTCTGATTTCCCGGGCGATCCCCCGTATCAACTCGGCACGGACAGAATCATCGATCGTATCTTTTTGTAGCGCCAAACCTGCTTTCAGATAGCTATCTGCAGGTT
>JALWSL010000153.1 GCA_027080405.1 Planctomycetaceae bacterium | reverse complement strand
GAACATTACTTCGGACGAAGTGGAGTCCGCTGTGAACGGCGGCGTCAGCGGAATCCTGGACCACCTGCAGCGGAAGAGTCTGCCCGAGGCATTCATTTCCATGAATCGGCAAAAGCAGATTGCCGATCGAGTCCGTCTTCCGCTCATCTGCTACGAAGCGGGGCAGCATCTGACGGGACTGCAGGCCGCTAAGAATAATGATCGGCTGACAGAACTTCTTGTGGCCGCCAATCGACATCCGCAGATGGAGCGTCTCTACACCCGGTACCTGGAAGGCTGGTCACAGGGGGGAGGCGAACTGATGTGCCTGTTCTCGTCTGTCAGTCGCAGCAGTCGGCACGGGAGCTGGGGATTGCTGGAGTATGCCGATCAGGATCCCGACACATCACCAAAGTACAAGGCGGTGAAGGCATGGATGGCCGGACTGGCACCACCCTCCCAATGATCACCAACGCAAGTACCCCCGGCGAGATTCGAACTCACGACCTTCGGATTAGGAAGTCTTTGGGGGCAGGCTTGAACTGCAGGTCGTTCAGTGTTTTCAGCGGTCTGGCACGTCCACAGTTTACATAGTTTCCTGCGATTTGCGATGGGTTTCCTGCATGATTCCCTGCATCCGTCTTGTTTTCGTTGCCCTTGTGTTCTGCATTCAGAATGCCGAAGGCTTTGCATTGACCAGTCGTCTTCCAATCGATCTCATAATACTTAACATTTATAGCGATGGCTCGAAATCAACGACAAGCTCGTTTGACATGGGAGAGACTTTGATGCGCACTCAGGGCTCCGGACAGCTTATAGTTCTGACAGTTTTTCTCGTTTCGCAAATATCGGACGTTGCAGTAGCTGCCGAAGGTATCCATGCAATTATTGTGGCTGATACGGCTGCCCAGGATATTTCTAATGACATGGCTCAAAACGCATGGCTTGTGGAGGGCGGACTTACTCAACTCATTCCGGCGGCACAACTGACCGTGGAAGTTCTTCCTCGGATTGAAATAACTCGGAATGGCATTCAGCAATCGATCGCGAAAATACCAAAGCACACTCGATGTATTTTCTTTTACTATTCGGGACATGGATTCTACAACAATGTCAATGGCTCTTCGTTTTACTTGACCAACGATCGTGCTCGCCTTTCATTCTCACTTGTGAAATCTTGGTTGGAGAAACGCTCACCGAAGCTGCTAATCACAATAATTGATTCATGCAGTGTCAGGCCTCCGGGATTGGGAATTACGTCGGCGCCTGCCTGGCCATCACCAGATCGCGTGCCTCCGCTCGGAAAGAGCCTGTTTTTCACAGACCAAGGATGGTTTCACATTAATTCATCAAGTGCCGGGGAGTATGCATTGGCACGCGAGGGCGACATTGTTGGTTCGCCGTTCACTCACAGTCTGCTTGATCTTCTGAGTGATGCCGAGCAGGCCATGAGTTGGGAGTCTTTGACACGAGAGCTAAAGGGCGATGTGCAGGCAAAATTCAAAAAGTTACATCCGGATGGTGTACTAACGCTAGGAAACGGAAAACGTGTACAGCAGTTGACACAGTCTGTTTGGGGCAAACGTAACAATCAAATCGTGATTCGGTAGCCACAGATCCTGCGGAAGAACCAAATAAACATGGGTACGTACATCAAGATACTTGGGTTCTCTGCAAGCTTACTTGCAGGATTGATCACTCATCAGATTTTGCTTCGCGGATCAGGCTTTGCTCAGTCGTTCAACGACTTTCCAACTGCAGGGAATTCTTCAGTGCTTGGCGGACTCGGGCCATCTTCTGAATTGGAAGATGCAGCGGCCCTTCAGGGGATATCGGCTGCTGTACATCGAATTGCGGATGCAAGATTGAGCCTTGGCCAGTTCGATAAGGTGCGAACCATAGTGCAATATGTATCCGATTTATCATCTCGCGATCGGGTACTGGCAGCGCTTGTGATGAAGCTGAGTAACAGTTTTCCTTTGCATAT
>JALWSL010000152.1 GCA_027080405.1 Planctomycetaceae bacterium | reverse complement strand
CTCCTTTATTCTAACCCAACTGTCAAGTTCAACTCAGTTCGGTTGTCTTGACCAGGGGAATCCTGTTTCTGTTCACGAGAAGGGAAAAAACAGGCTAACGGGATCCCTGGATTCACCACCAACAATTGAGCACCAGTCTTTGCTGCGATTGGCAATAAATTGTCGTGTGAGCAGAACACCAACACCTTTGGGCTAATCCATGATCTGTTCGAGGTGAAATAATCATAACTCCTTTTCTCATCATCTGTTTGGAAGCATGGGGTGCATGTGAATGATCTGGGGCCATCAATTCAGACCATTTGAAACAGGTTGGACCGACTGAAGCAGGAGCATCTGTAGAAGTACGGTCAGCTTCTCTATCTATTCTTGTAGTCTGGACTGCCGTTCCCGAGGGGGAGCACGGAAAATATCCTGAAATATCAAAAAAATGGAGATTTGCCGCCACCACACACCACCGAGTGAGGCAACAGGGCGGTCGGGATGTTATCATCTGACGACATCTACCCGTCATAACAATGAGAATGATTGAAAGCTGATGGCAAAGGCAGAGCAGTATCTTAAACCGGAAGTTATCCGCAAAGTTGCCCGCCTCGATTTACGGGCGCGTTTCATCGTTGAAGGATTTCTAAGCGGTTTGCACTCCAGCCCTTTTCACGGCTTCAGTGTTGAATTCAGCGAACACCGACGATATTCAACCGGAGACGATCCCAAAGATATCGACTGGCTCGTCTATGCGAAGACCGACCGCTATTACATCAAGAAATATCAGGCGGAAACGAATATCACCGGCTATCTGATGCTCGATCTTTCGGAGAGCATGGGATATACATTCAGGCAGGAGTTGACCAAATTCGAATATTGCGTTTCTCTGGCGGCAGCTTTGGCCTACATGATGATTCACCAGCAAGACCCTGTTGGTCTGGTTACTTTCGACCAGAAATTACGAGCGACCTTGCCGGCTAAAAGCAGGCGCTCCCAGTTGGCGACCATTTTGGCGCTATTGGCAAGGGCACGGCCTACCGGCCCAACTGAAGTTGCCCACTCGCTCAAACAGTTTGCACCAATGGTCAGGCACAAGAGTCTCATTATTCTGTTTTCCGATTTATTGGTTGATCCCGATCCCGTTCTCGATTCGTTACGAATTCTTCGTCACGCCGGGCATGATGTGATCGTCTTCAATGTTCTCGATGAAGCAGAAGTCACTTTTCCCTTTAATGGTTCGGTTTCCCTGCGCGATCCGGAAACTGAAAAACAGCTCAAGCTGGATGCCTCAGGAATACGCCACGACTACCTGGAAGCACTTAAAGAACTCCGTGAAACCTACAAAAAGGAGTGCCTGACCATGGGGGCTGATTTTGTTCCTCTGGATACCAGCATGAGATTTGATACCGCACTGGTCGAATATCTCTCGCAAAGAAGGGCCCGATTCTGATTTTACCCCACCCTGAAAAAGTGAACCTTTGACCATTCATTACCTTGTCTGGATTCACCTTGCCTCATTCGCTGAAATAGGACAGAATCCCGCCTGCTGGATATTCGGGATAATTTCCATTTAATTTCCATGTTGTTTCCTGCTCACTTGAACCACTTGAATTGATGGCATTCTGCTGTGCTGTATTCGCAAGAAATCCGTTTAATGCTGATCGCATCGAATTTCCGAATTGATGTCGGAATTTATTCAGCGTATTTCACTTGCGAAATGCCGAAAATCATCAGGCATCGATTGCTGCCAGTAGCAGTGGTATTGCTGATTCTGTTCCCGGGGTGTTCCACCATTCCGGGAAAACAGCATGTGCAACTTGTGAACAACCCCCTGCAACTTACTGCCAGTAACGAGGATGCCGCGTGGGAACGGACAATTGATGTTTTGCATGAATTCCTTTTTGAAATTGAGCGTGAAAATCGCCAGGCTCGTACAATCGAAACGAAATACAAGGTCGGCTCCGGGATTCTGGAACCCTGGCAC
>JALWSL010000151.1:1057-8003 GCA_027080405.1 Planctomycetaceae bacterium | reverse complement strand
GTTCGAGAACCCGCTTGAACTGCTTGAGTGCCCCGTTCAATTCTCCCTGCGAAAGCAGCCGCTGTCCTGCCTGAATGGTTTCTGTTCCAGGCGGATGAGCGGAATCCGAATTGTGATTCTCAAGGTTCATGAATTTGTACTCGATTCTTTCGAGACCGCCCCCCCGCGAGAGCGGAAGTATCCCCACTCCTCTCCCCCGGCTTTCCGGGACAACAAGCCGGCGTTACACCGTACGTCGGCACAACCCCCAACTGTCATCTTGACCGAAAATTTTATTGGACACAAGCAAATTATCGATTTGTTCGGCCAAGCTGCGAAGTTGTTGTAATCAATCGGACTAAGTGTCCACTTTGTTCCAGTTGAACTATTATACGTCAATTGCCCAGTCTGTGGAGCTGTCATCATCGGACGCTTTCGTCTCATCTGGCGAAGGCGATTTCCCTGCTTCCTCCGACAGGGGAGTCGGCGACTGTTCTCCTGAATTTGTTTGAGATTCCGATCGTGATGCAGGTTGTTCTCCTGCGAGTCGCGACATTCGATCCTGTATTTTTTTGAGTTCCAGCTCTTTTTTTGTTTCCAGGTGTTGCCAAAGTTGTGTCAAATCGGAACGAAGTTGATCGAGCCGATATTCCGTCGGAATGCGTTCTTCGATAGACCGAAGCTGGGAAAGCAGCTTTTCCGATTCCAGAGGACTGAGTAATTCCAGAGCTTGGGAGTCGGCAACTTTTTCACGAATTTGTCCGACCAGTTCGTATAGAGAGTTCGCGTTATCCTGCCGTCTGTTTTCCAGTTGATCCTGATATTGCTGTTTTTTTTCATCGGGAAAGGCATCGAGTTTGATCAGCTGATGTGCTGCGCGGTAACAGCCCGCGTTCATCTGCAATTCGAAGGCTTCTTCCCAACTGACAAAGCCGTGCTTCATGATGGTGAGAATCTGATGTTCCAACGTGCTGGGGGTTACGTTGCACTGCCAATCGTTATCCAGAATGACGCCCGGTATTTTCAGGAGTTCCGCATTGAGCAGACAAAGAGGATCGACTTCGGCAATGCGCGGTTCTTCAGTCGGGTGAAACAGTTGATGGATTCGGTCCATACTTCTTCGACAGGCAGTCAGCGCGGCCCGGTGGGGTTGTGCCCCATGTGTCTTTTCGAGCTGTTTCAGTTCAAGAAAGACCGCGTTTTGCCGACGATCAATTTCGTCGCGCAGTTCATTCACTTCCTGAGGAACCAGTACCGATTCCATCCCGGGATACGATGCCGCCAACACAAGCCAATGGGATGCAAATTCGATCGCCTCCTGAACATAGTTGTAAATTTCCCGACCGGGAATCTCGATTGTTTCACTGGAGGAAATCACTGCCTGTGTCCCGGTTTCGGTCAACAAAACAGAATGCGAGAGTCTGCGAATTTCCTGCTCGACCAGAGCTCCCTGTGTCAGGTTGTTTTCGAGAATCGGTTGCAACAGGCGGGCGATGCGTGCCTGGAGAATCTGTCGGGCCCGCCACTCTTCAACCAGTTTGGGGTGTCTCAACGCATGAGAAGATTGGACCGACCAATGTGCCCGTGAAAACAGAGGTGTTGAAATCGGAGAGTGAAGAATTGTTTCCAAGAAGCGGGATTTCCAGCTGATGACCTGTGAGCGAATCTTCCGGGCGTCAGATTCGATAGAAGCAGCACCGGGACGGTAATAGTATTGATCCAACTTCAGGCCCGAAGCGCGTGAGGCGAACGAGGCAATCCGCGAGCAGTAATTATAAAGCTGTGTCTGATTCGGCTCGATCGAAAAGGCTCGCAGGATGTCCGAAGCGACCGCCGAGGCTGTTGTCACCGTTCCCCGCATCAGAGCTGCCCGAAGCAGAAAGGCATCTGCGGAATCGGGTGCTTGGGCAATTTGTATAGCCTCCTCACGATGTTGTGCGGCAATATGATTGAATTCACGGGCAATACGTCCCGAAGAAAGACGGACATGATCCCCCATCGTCAATAGTGAAATCAGCCAGGCCGGTGGGGCCGGAATCGACAAGTCCTCATCAACGTTTGTATAAAGACAGCGGGAAACCTGATACGCCCAGGAATATTCACCCAGCGAAATCAATTCCCAGATAAGACGACTGAGAAATGAAACACGATCGAACCGATTCTGTGCCTCGGCTGCTTTTTCCGCATACTCTTTTACATGTGAATAGTCGAGCTCCGATTCCATGCTCCAATCTACTGTCGCCGGACCGGGTGAATGGACTGAGGAGCCCTCTTTTGCCGTCAACTGCTGCCCAGCTGAAAGGGGTGAAGAATCGGACAGCGTTTCCTGTCGAAGTTGCTCGTTCAGGGATTCCCGCTGGTTTTTGACCGGGATATCGACTTCATCAAAAACCGAATCTGTGGGCGGTTCCGTTTCGTCATCTTCGGACAACCTGTTTTGTTGTTGATGATCGGGTTGTGAATCAGCATCGAACAGACCGATCTGCTCATTCATTTCGGCCGCGGTCAATATCTGTTTTGTCGTGGGCTCGGAGCGAATGTCATCGAAGATCAAATCCTCTGCAACCCCGTCAACAGCCGGGACTGATTCGGTATCGGGAAGTTCGACCGTAGCGGGAGGCATTTCAATGACTGGCGATCGATTGGCCTCGCCTGCTGCGGGAGCCTCTGCTACGGGAGCCTCTGTTGCAGGACCCCCTGCTGTGGGAGCCTCTTCATAGCCGAGATGCAGGTTCTCCTCTTCTACTGCCTCCGCTGCCTGGCGATTTTGTCCGTCAAAAGATTCAGCAGCGGGAACATCGTGAGGAGGTTCAACAGGAGAAAGAACGGATGGTTCTTCCAACGGGTTTTCGGGTGATATATCCGCAATGGCTGTTTCAATTGCCTGCTCGACTTTCGCCGTCAATTCATCCCGAGAATCGGAAAACAGAACGACTTCTTCCGGAAGGGGCAGTTGAGGATTGTGCATCAGAGAAGCGAGATCGGAGAGTTCTGCGTACAACGTCCGCTTCAATTCCAGATCACACCGGGCCGCATCGAGTTGATCTCGCAATGATTCGAGATGGGCGTGAGCCCGTTTCAGACAGGCTGTTGCCTCCATGATCGGTTGCAGTTGTGAAAACGGAATCTGCAGAATGTCTTCTGTAACGTTCAGGTGGCAACGACGCGCATACTCCTCCAATCTCAGCCGAAAATATTTTTCCTGTTCGAGATGCTGATTGATCTTGCCAACAATATCCGCTGGTGGGAATTCCCCCTGAGTGCGCATGACTCGGGCGACATCCGCCAGCTGGTTGGCCAGCGAGTGCGCCGAAAGTTGTACGCGGTCAAATTCTGACAAAAGTTCAGAGGTCATTCTGCATTTCTCCAGGCTGTTTCCTGCCTTCCCTCACTGATGGCCCGATCGCTGCAATACCGGAAATAGCTCGGACTATTGCCATATTGCATCTACCATGTTGCATCGCTGTACCGCCCCAATGAAAGTGAAGTGGAACGAGCAGATCTGCTCAGGCATCCTTCCGCTTTGATCGATTCATGTTGTTTAGACGGTTCATATTAATCATCAGGCTAATCATCAGGATCCAACACGGCATGAATGCTGTCTCCCTCAACGATATCGTGTTCCAGTTCATCGGGCGCGATATCGACAACCGTTTTTTCCTTCGCTGCTGTCTTCCCACGGGATGAGCCGCCAGCATCCTCTGTTTTCTCATCCAGGGCTTCAATGAGTCGATCGAACACGGCCAGTTGCACCTGCTCTGAATCGAACGAATTAACGATGGCTGCCATTCCCGGCAAATAGGAAAGTAACGTCTTGTATCGTGAACTATTCATAAGGGTCTCCCTTAAATTCCCATGCAATAACAATCGGCTGATTGACTATAACATTGATCAATACTGATCGATTCCTTCGCTACGGATTCAGCGGGCCCGGCCTCTGATCACGGCCATGGCAACGTTTCGTCCGAATGTCTCGGTAATAATGTGCTGCGCCTCAAGCCAACGATCATCCGACAACTCCTCCGGGCGATTGACCATCTCGTACAAAGCCTTGAAGGCAGACTGCCCGTCCATAATGCTCTCCATCGCTTCGCGTCTCTGCTCGACAGAACCATTTGTCAATGGGTGAAGCACCGCTGCGATGCGGCTTTGAAGTTGCTCAAAGGCTTCGTGGTCATTTTGGTCAAACGATTTGATCAGTTGCAATCGCTTGAGTTGATCGATCGCCTCCTGACGCATATTGATCTTTTTACAGGATTCGATGATCTCGCCAACACGACTCACATAACGCTCGGAATCTGCAAGTAACGGATGGTCTTCAAGTTGTCGCGATAACGTCCGCACAATATGTTGAACGGCGTTGATCTCGTCAGATAGATGCTGTAATTCGACCGGATCCCCCTGGTGAAGGGATTCTGCAACGCGTGACATCAGACCAGCCAGGTCGTGTATCCGCTGCTGAAGATTCTCGGCAGTTTGCGGAGTTAACTCTTGTGACATAGACATGTTCCCGTTCCCGTTGATTCGTCCTCCAGATATTCCTCCGCCTGTCACCAGCACGGTCGGCCTATCCTGTCCCGAACCCCAGAGTCGAAACCGAACCGTATTGGACACGCAGGCGGGATGCCCCGCCGTTGTCCCGAACAATACGGATACAATCTCTGCTTTTTTTGATACGACTTTGCACAGAAAGCAACTTCAATGTATGCAGAAATACAGGGAAACTCAATCACTTCCTGCAGGAGTTCGAGGATATCTGCAACTCTCATGCAATTGGTAAAAAATTATGAGCGATTCACGAGAGCAAATTTCAACTCGAGGCTGTTATGACAACTGTACTGAATCTGACAGGAATACCGGCCTGTTAATTCCGCCATATCTCTCATAACGGAAACGGCCAGGAATAACCGCTATGACCGGACAGAAATGCTCAACTCCCGGAAATGCGGCGGTCTGCCGGGCTGATGTTGCCAAACAGCAACCGGACGCCTGACCTGTTGACAATAAGCAACCTGGAAGGCAACGAAGTTCCGAATGTCAATTTGGGCATCAATAACGAAGTGACGGAGTTTTCCTCACTTCTTTTTTTTCGGTTTGGGGGGGCAACGGGCCGGCCAGTGGGGGTGTTTCGAAGTATTTGCCGTTATCGACCACTCTGGGATCGCCCGTGCTGCGTAATTCGTGCATCAGTTTTTTTCGCAGGCGGTCGGCAACTTTTTTGTATTTCGCGTTGGCGGCCACATTGTTCATTTGGTCAGGATCGTTTTTCAAATCGAACAATTCTTCACGCGGTCGCCTTCCATACGCATGATCAAAATACGGTTTCCAGATTGGATCGTGGCGATGCGAAACCAGCCAGGCTTTTGTCGGGCCGGCATCTTCATCCGGCAGCGTCACGAAAGTGTTATTCGTTAATTCGTCAATTGATGGAGTGCTGTTTTCATCAAGGTTATAATGATCGCCCAGCGGGAACCGTTCTGGATGGAAATTGATCACGAATAAATAGTCAGCCGTGCGAATCGCTCGCTGTGGGTAAGGTAAGAACCCTTTACGAGCCGAAGCGACGTGCCTTTCTCGTCCGATGTAAACCTGTGTCCGTTGTTGATCAACAAGCCCCTGAGCCTTCGATCTCAATACGGGCCAGAGGGTTTTTGCGGTCATCACTTCTGGCGGTTTGACCCGACCGGCTTCAAGAAATGTCGGTGCCAGATCGGGCAGGCTGACAAAATCATCAACAACGCGGCCTCCGCAAATTCCGGGGCCAGTCAAAGCGAGCGCAACGCGAGTACCGAAATCGTAGAGGTTGCATTTTCCATGCGGAAAGCCAGCTGGGCCATGATCTCCCGAGATCGCGATAATCGTATTCTCGAACTCCCCCGCCTTTTTCAATTCGTCAACAAGAATTCCCAACGACATATCAAACGCCTGGGCTTCGCCCAGATAATCGGCAAAATCCTGTCGCACCTCAGGAACATCAGGCAAATAGGGAGGCAACTTTCCCTTGAGATCATCAGGATTGATTCCCCAAATCGCACGCCCCGATCCTTTAATCCACTTCCGATGCACATTCGTCGGGCCAAACCAGTAAGCAAACGGAGCATCCTTATCTTTCTTCGCCAGAAATGCCTGAAGGTTGCCACGCACTTCGTCGCCGAGGTTCTGCTTGGCCTGTTCGACTGATTTACCCTGTTGCGTCAACTTCGTGACTGCTTGCGAGAATCCATTGAACCTGCGTCCAGCCTGATGATACGCATTTTTGTACCCGCCGTAACCGGCATTCGGAGGTGAACCGGGACTCCATACCTTGAAGCTGTAGCCGATGTGATAACCCTTTTCTTTCAATAACAATGGCCAGGCAGGAAGGGAAGGATCCCAAATCGCGCCTTGAAGAATCGCACCGCGACCGGTTCGCCAAAAATACTGACCGGAAATAATCGAGCTACGACACGGCGTGCAGGAAGGAGCGTTCACAAACGCATTGCGAAACAGTACGCCGGATTTCGCCAAAGCATCGAAATGGGGCGTGTGAATGACGTCATTCTCGGTGCCGGGGCCATCAATTCTGGCGTAGGCACTCGCATGCCGGCCCCAATCATCCGCAAAAGCAAAAAGAATATTCGGCCGCCGGGCCGCTTCAACTGCTGATGTCAACTGGAAAAACGCAGCAAGAAAAAACAGGCAGGACAAATAACGCATGCGATACCTTTTGTTCGGTCAACTTTAGTCGGTTAAATCAGTGTAATCAGTTGCAGCAGGAGAAGCATTGCTCAAGCGATTCTGTACTCGTACTACACTCACACCACGTACTACACTCACACCACACAGTATTCATGCTACCCTGCCCCTTCTCTTCGATCAACTCCCGCTATCAACGAATTTATCGACGAAACAGACAGGCGAGTCCGACTTGCGTGAATGATTCAAGTCTTGAGAGCCACTTTGAAAACAACTCCAGAGATACACACCC
>JALWSL010000151.1:0-1047 GCA_027080405.1 Planctomycetaceae bacterium | reverse complement strand
CCTTTCATATGGTTCCATCTTGCCAGACAGGAACAATGTGAGAACACAATAAAAACAACAGGAATCATGCCCCGGATGACTTGAACCTGCTTATTATGTTATTATAATAATCGGCGCGGTTCATTTTCTGGTCACCGCGATATTTATCGGTTAACACTGCTATTTCCCTTAGTAATCATAATATGGCGCTCACTTCATTGCTTCCCCAGATGTTCTTTTGACATGCACCCACGACCGCGCGAAACAAAACTGGCAATCAAGAAGAACGGGATCCTCAACGAGGTTTTTCGTTCCGGGAGTTGCCAGCGATTTGATTTGGCCCGGCGGCTCAATATCAATGCAACAATGATGGGGAATTATGTTGAGGAATTGATTGCAACCGGCTTGTTGGTGGAAGGGGATCCCGCGGCGTCTTCCCGCGGACGGGCGCCGCTGCATCTGAATCCGCAGCGCGGTTGTTTTTTGGGTATCGATTTTGAAGCGTTGCGTGGTCGGGCTGTATTATGCAATTTTGCTGGCGAGGTACTTGAACGAAAAGAGGTTTCATTTCGAAGTAACATTTCGAGAGAAAATGTCCTGAATCGAATCATCAAACTGGCGAAGGAATTGGCTGACCGGGCGGATCGTCCGTTATTGTCAATCGGGATCGCTGCCCCGGGGCAGGTTGATTGTGAATCTGGTCGCGTATTGCACTATCGCCTTCTTCCCGATTTCGATCAGGTGCCGCTTCGCGACCGGTTTGAAGAAGCGTTCGAGACGGCTTTGTTTGTGGAAGACAACATCCGTGCTCTGGCTTATGCCGAACTGCTGCGAGGCAGTGGGAAGGGGAGTCGCAATTTTCTTTGCCTGGCGGTACGATCCGGAATCGGTTTGGGAATCGTTATCGATGGGAAACTTTACAGCGGTTCCAATTCGATGGCGGGAGAAGTCGGGTATCTGGTTTTCAACACTACTCAGGGGCCGCAACTGGCTACCGATCTGGTCTCTGCCAAGGGGTTTGTCGATTCAACGCTCAAACTCATCAATACGCAGAAGAGAACAACCGGG
>JALWSL010000150.1:6851-8006 GCA_027080405.1 Planctomycetaceae bacterium | reverse complement strand
TACGATTCGGAAACGGGCGTTGAAATTCCGGTCATCATTGCTGCCCAGACATCACAGCGGCTGTTTGATTTATTCATCGATCTGCTCGATCCGTTGGGGGAAGAAGTCGACCTGGTATTGGAAACAAGTCATCAACAGAATGAAGGTGTGCATCGCGATTTGTATCGGGAAGCGGTGGATTTGCCGGTTCTGAAAAGCACGCTGTACGATTACGAGGATATGTTGCTCAATGATGGTTGCTGCGGTGTGGCAGTTCTCAACCCGCAAATTCCTCTTGAAGTGCAACTTGATGAACACAAACTGTTATTGATGTACGGTCAGCACCTCGGACAATTCGAGCGAATTCTTGTTGATCACGGCCTCGATTGCAGAGACGAAATCAAATTCATCACTGAAGCCGAACACGTCCATTCTTCAACTGTTGAATACAGCGAAACATTCGAGGAAATCAGTTATCGGCTGGGCGTAGAAAATTAAAACATCGCAGACGGCGTTAAATCGGATCGATTTATCGTGGCCTGGCGAAATGACAATCGAATCAGAAGTAGAGAAGCCGAACAGTATCAATGTCGGGCATCGCCTGGCCTTTTTCCTGTTAGCTTCCAAACAGGTTCTGCTGGAGTGGAACTTACTTGAGTTGATGCGCATCGAGGCGAAGCATCATGGGAAAATTTTCGGATCGACATCATCAGCGACTGCATACAGGGCAGGGGGCTTCCTTCCGTTCTGAACAGGCCGCTACCGCTACTCCCCTTATCGCTGAGCAGGGGGATGCTCTGACTACCGCCGAAAGCGCGCTTTCAGTCGAACAGGCTGCTTCCATCAAGACCGATTCGGAATTGCGATCGTCCCCGCTTACGGATAGTCCCGAAAAAAAACAGCGCCCGAAATCCGCTAAAAGCAAACGTGGAAAAAGCGAACAGACTCCCTCATCCCGTCATCTAATGAGCAACAGGAAACTTATGAACTATTTCAGGCATTCTTTGGCTTTGGCAATTCTGTGTACCTTTGGCTATCTTTACGCGCAGCAACGCCACACAGAGACAGATGATCATTCCAGTGCGAGTTCAGAACCTTTTTCCGATTGGAAGGATATCGCCCAGGCCCCTGCTTTTGATACGAATACCGTTTCGTTGTCGCAGCAGGGAACACCCG
>JALWSL010000150.1:0-6841 GCA_027080405.1 Planctomycetaceae bacterium | reverse complement strand
GATGATACCGGGTTGGGAGGAATTCCCGCCGGGTTGGCGAACTGGATTGAATCGGGAAATGAGAAGATACCCGAACAGCCGGCGACGAACGAAGTGGCGGATGTTCAAACCTCAACCAGTAAAATATCGAAACTGAAAGAACGCTCGCTATCGTTGTGGGATGAGCCAGTTCCCGCAGAAGGTGATGATCAGGAAGAAACAGAAAGAGAAGTCGAATCAATCGCTTCGACCTCCGGTATCGATGATTTATCCGAAGAAACCAGTTATCAATCTTCGAGTCAGCTTCAGAATCAGGGCAGGCAGAATATCCGTGGCACGATGGAATCCTGGCGTGAATTCAGACTTGGTTCCGGAAATCAGACGACGGTTTGTGTTGTTGATCAAACCGTCAGTCGCGATACGCTTCTTCTTTCCACCATTTTCGCGGGGATTCGTTCTGAATGGTTCAGTGATGTTTCGCGCAGTCGTCAGCAATCACTGGTGATGCTGATTGCTAATCAGCAGGTCACAAAGGGAATCCCCGGGAAATACTTCGCCCGGCAAACGCCGAGCACCGAGCAGAAGCAGCAGGAACTGCAACGCAAAATCAGGGCTGTTGCTCCATCGCGAATCGTCTATATCAGTCGCGGAAATGACGAGCGTGGACAGATCAAATTTACTTCCGAGGAGGAATCAATCGCCGCGTTGATGTCTGTCCCCGGCATGTTTCGTATTACAACTTCAAAGCAGGATACCTATTATTCGCCTGGGCGGCCCGAACAGGTACATATTGAATTGCCCGCCCAATCACAGGCAAGGGAATCCGCGACTGCCGGGCTTCTATTTACCGCTTTGACCGGAGAGTGGGGTAGTGGTCAGCAACAGGCCAGTCGTGATGCATACGGCACACAACAGGAAGAAAAAACGAAGTTCCAGGATTTGCTTTCCGGCGAATCTCAATCTGGGGAATCACAACAAGCCCCTTCCGGACGACCGCACCAGAGTAAACGCCGTGTCGAAATGCTTCCTTCACCGTCAGCTTATCGTCAACAGGCCAAAGCGAAACAGAACGGGACAAGGAACAGTTTTTTCAAACTGCCGCCTCCGCCGGTGCAAAGGGAGAATTGAAAACTGAAGCGATACTACTGCCTGTTCAGGGATTGCTTGCTGAATCGGACCGATTCATTCACCATCCTGGCGGCTCAAGCCAAACCGACGAGTTTTCTGCCGATCCAGAAGATGGTGAGCAGCAGGATGATGATGCCCCCCCAGATCGGGTTACTCCAGAGTCGGAAGCGGCGGATGATCGGTTTCGGCTCGGGCATTTGGGCGATCGAATCGATCATTTCCTGAATGTCATCAATACGGGTCAGTTTTCCTCTACTGATTTGCGAGATTTCTTTCAGCACATCGAAGCGGGCCGGTTCGCCAATCTGCTCCCTTTCCGCTCCCTGTACTGAAATCGTCGTTTCAAGTTTTGCGCCGTTTTCCTTACAGGTGGTAAGCAGTTGATGGATGCCGCCCTGTTTGGGTGTGAATGTCCCCGTGAAAAGTCCCCAGGAATCTTCCCCCGCCGGGGCGAGTCGGACGGAATCGACCTGACCGGATGGAGCCGTGATTTGCACCACAACCGTTCCATCACGAAGTGGTTCGCCGCCCGTGCTCATCACGTTGGCGTTAAGTGTAATCACACGGTCGGCTTCAGGGCGATCGGGCGAATAGAACAGTCGCATCGCTTCCCCTTTCGACATATTCCGCTGGTGCGCCATCCAACGAACGACCTGTCCCCAGAATCGGTAGTGATATAAATCCTCGACCCCTTTTCGCCACCGCCAGGCTCCATCGGTTCCCATGAAAAGCACTTTTCCTGTTCCCGAAGTTCGTGTCACAATGAGTGGCACCCGACCATGACGCGTCGATTCGGAATCGTGTGTCGCAAGAACCTGCGAACCGATTTTTGCCCGCAGCGCAGCCGCATACCATTGGAAGCCGGGCAGGTTGTTCCAGGTCGATTCATTTTCCCGTTCATCCAGTTCGAGTCGGGTCAATAAACTTCTGCGTCCCGATTCCGTCAGCGAAAATCTCGCCGGGAAGGGCAATCCGTATCCTTTGACAACTCCCGGATCCATCAGCACCGGGTAAAGTTCTTCCAGTTCGGTTGTCAGAAGAGTTGCCTGTTTTCCACGGAAACCGGGGAGAAAAACAAGGCCCCCCGCATGGCTGCGAACAAGTTGTCGCAAGTGTTGACAGTTTTCCAGAGTCAACTGATTCGATTCAACACCAACATCCCCCAGGAACACGACATCGTATTGGAACAGATTTTTTTCGCCGGGAAATTCATCGAGATATCCGCGCCCGCCGCCCACACCTTTCAGATCGGGATGAAACAACAGGCAGTTCACTTCTACACCCGGGTCGCGCTCCAGCGCATTACGCAGGTATCGATATTCCCAACGCGGATACGATTCAACAATCAACACCTTGAGGGCCTCATTTTTAATCGAAATCGGAAATTCGATCCGATTGTTTTCCGGGTTGATTTCTGTCTGATCAACCGGAATCTCCAGCGACAGTTTGTACTCACCAATTTTTTGAGGCCGCCAGTTCACCGTTTCCCGCAGTTGTCCCATGCCGTTGACATGAACCGTTTTGATAATTTTCTCGCCGCGCGTTCCGCTTAAAGTCACGTTGATATCGCGGTCTCTTGGAAGCCAGTTCAGTATTTTGAACGGAATGCGAATCGTTTTGCCGACTACGCCAAACGTCGGGGCATCGATACCTGCCAGTTCGATATCGGGCAGGTGTTCTTCACTGCCGACACCCACTGAAAAAACAGGAATGCCTTTCATTCGCAGCGTTGTTGCAGCCGAATTTGGCGCTTTTCCCGTGTTCCAGTCACCGTCGGAAATGAGCACGATCCCCCGCAGATGGGCATGTTTCCCGCTTGCGTTCAGAAGAGCCCGATTCAAATCGGTTCCCTGGGACGGATTCGCCAATTCAGAAGAAAAAGGTTCAAACAGAACATTCATCCGCTTTGATATCGGTTCCCATAATTTTGCATGTTTTGCTGTCGGAAGGGCTGGTTTCGTGTTGCTTTTTTCGCCTGTTTCATTTTTCCCGGGCGTTTCAACCGTTTTATTCTGTATCAGGGCGGCAACGGCCTCTTCTCTGGTGATGGGGGGATCAGCGGACTTTTTCGGGTTGAGAACATCGCGGGTTCGCATGCTCCCGGAGGTATCGTAAAGTACGACAAGGCTCGGTTGTTCTTCCGGTCGATATTCCTGAAGCAGCTCCGGTTGATTGAGTGTGACGACCGCCATGATGACCAGCAACAGACGCAACGCTTCGAGAAAGCCGACCGGGCGCGAGTAGCCACTCCGTTTCCAACTGATGCCGCAACAGATGATTGCCGCGGTCAGAGCAAACAGGCTCAATAAAAGTGTCGATGTTGTCCAGAAAAAAGTCATGAAGATTCCAGTGAACCGATTTCTTTTGGAGGTGACTGCTTTTCAGGAATGCACAGAACCGCTTCGAGCAGCAACGCAGCAATCATCAGAATTAAAAAGATGCGCCAGACTTCGCTCGCGAGTTGCCTCGAACTGCCAGCCGCGTCGTCGATAATCGTGTAGTCGAGTCCGCCTAGCAGTTTCTCCAGTTCAGTTGTTTCCACCGTGGCAATCTGATCCTCCGAAACAGGGCGATTCAGTGCGAGCAACTTTTCTTCTGCCTGATAAAGTCCCGGCTGGATTGTCCTGCTGGAAACGAGAATTTCGCCCGATTGTTTGTCCAGCGGTTTCCAGTTGCCCGCATCGAGATCGTGATCGAGTCTGCATTCAAGTTGTCTGGCTGCTCCTAAAGAAGCGGCTCCGCGTGCCAGTGCGCGTTGCATCATGATGTAAAGAACAATTCCGTTGGAGGTGAAGTTGGAATCAGCTTCTTTCGGAAGTGTCGTACAGAAATACGCAGCACCCTGTCCGGAAATGATTCGTGTGAGCATCGGCACATTCTTCGGGAATTGAGCCAGCCACGTCGCTCCGTCTGTTTCGAGTTCGCAATAACGTCTTGCTTCAATTTCTCCAACAGGAAGGGGCGATCCGCTCAACGTGTTCCCAAGCAATCCGGCATCGGTTCTCCAACGAGATACCCGATTCGATTCGTTCGCAGCCGTTTGGATCCAGTGTTTCCACGACGTGTTGAAAATCTGATTGGTATTCGGTGTTTCGGGGGGAAGAAAGAATACCGTACGTCCTGAGGCAACAAATTCTTCTAAAAGTCTGGAAGTCGTGCCGGTTGGAATCGGAATCTGCCAGACGATCATCGCGGCTTCGTCCCACGGAATTGTAGCCAGACCGGCACTGGCAATGATTTCCGATTCCGAACGCAATCCCCGTTCAGCCGGGATGGATGTAGCGAGCCGAATCAGCTCGGCTGTTTCGTGATCATCGGAAATGATCACCGTTTTACGTAACGCCGGTTCTGCGTACACAAAGTTGAACGTGTTATCCGCCAGGTTGGAATCTTTGGGGAGTTCCACTTTCCCCCAGCCCCGTTTCAATTTTTGATCAATCGCGATCGTATGCCCATTGCGAATCAGTTCGCTGCCCGTCATCTCAAGATTCAATGTTGAACGAGCCCCGTTGATCACAATATTGAGCGGAATTTGCAGCGGTGTTTCGGGGCGGCCAGCGCGATTCAGCTTGATGTCGAAAACCAACTCGGCCGTGTTGGCGTTTTCACGTCGATGCACTCCCGAGATACTGACAGCCACGTTTTCGTCTGAAACATCGGGGTAGGTCAGCAAATAAAAACGAACTCCCTCGCGCTTCGCAACCTGCTGGCGGATCGCTTCCCAACGACCGCCGGTCGGGTTCCAGTCGGTTTGCCTTAAATCGGAACAGACCCAGATATCTGTCCGGCCGGTCTGGTTCGAAGAGATATATTCAACTACTTTTTCGAGCAGTCCCGGAATATCTGCGGTTGTCGCGGTTGCTTCGGTTTCGGGTAAGTCGAGCAAATCCGCAGCAGAGTCGATCACCAGTGGTTCCTGCGAAACGCTATCAAACAGCACAAGTTGCGAATTTTGTGCGGTATTGGTGATCAGAGATGACAATTTCTGGAGCGCCGTTTCCCGTTTGGAAATCCCGGTCGAGCTTCCCTGCTGTGACATACTGGCGGAACGATCCAGAACGATAATGGTTGTTTCTGGTTGACTTCCTGCGGTCAAGCCGAGCCAGCCGGAAGACATCGGTCGGCTCAACGCGAATATAAGTCCTGCAATCGCGAGCATGCGCATCAGCAAAATAAGGAGGTAACGCAATCTTGCCATCCCGCGCGACATCCGCTTCGCCTGCATTAAAAACATCGTCGCGGCCCATTGAATCGTTTTATGCCTGTTCTGATTGATCAGATGAATCAGAACAGGCAACGCGATCAACGGCAATGCCATCAGGATGAAAGGTTGCAGAAATGACATGAATCGGCTTGGTGTCTCTCAATGTTGAATCATAATAACTGTAGGAACCACTCTGCGAACCGCCGGACAGGCTTCAGCATCGCTCGTTGGACGGCGACGCTACCCTTGCTATTTTTTTCGAGCCAGCAGGAAATTTGCCAGCACTTCCGCATAATGCTGTTCAATTCCGACACGCCGATAATCGACGGCAGAATCCCGCATCATCAATTTGATTTCTTCCAGGTAATGTTGTACTGCTTCCCGATACTGTTTGGCGATCGTCGTCGGATCGATCAGCATCGGGGGAACGCCTTCGAGATCCTGAAATCGCATCGGACGATCAAACTGGAAATCGATTTCGTTCTGCTCCAGTAAATGGAACACGGCGACATCGTGTTTGCGGTAACGCAAATGTTGAAAGCAGCTTTTCAGTTCTTCGGTGTCCATGAACAGATCGGAAATGATGACGACCAGCGCTCGTTGACGGATTCTTTCAGCCGCTTGATGCAAAATCCCCGGCAAGCCCGTTTCCCCCTCGGCTTTCATGTTGCCCAGTTCATCGAGCACATGCTTCAAATGAGCACCACTTCGCTTGGGCGGAATTTCCCGATTGAATTCCTGACCTGCAAAATAGAGGCCAACCGCATCTCCCTGAGCAGCCGCCAGGTAGGCCAGTGTGCCAGCCAGTTTGCGGGCGTAATCGAGTTTCGTCTTGCCGGGCTCTTTTAGGCCACCCGGGCCAAAATTCATTGAACCACTCACATCAACAATTAAACAAAGCCGCAGATTCGTATCAGCTTCGTATTCCTTGATGAAGTATTTATCGCTTCGCCCCCAGGCACGCCAATCGAGACGGCGTAAATCATCGCCCGGCACGTATTTTCGGTACTCCGAAAACTCCAGCGATGAACCGCGCGTCGGACTGCGATGCCTCCCGGAAACCGAGCCAACCATCGGCGTGCGCGCATCGAGTGCCAATCCCGCCAATCGGGCTATCACACCAGGTTCGATGAAGTCACGCATCTGTCGTTAAATCCGAAATTCGAAATCTGAAAGAAATTTGAAGAGATCAGTTCTGAAAGAACCGGTGCTTATTCTTCGGCCTTGAGTTCTTCCACGAGTCGGTGGATAATATCGTTGCTGTGGATCCCTTCGGATTCTGCGTTGAAGTTGGTCAGAACGCGATGCGACAAGACCGGCTCGGCTACTTCCAGAATATCTTCCAGTCTGGCCATGTAACTGCCTGTCAAGGCGGCTCGTGCTTTGGCTCCCAGTACAAGATACTGAACCGCTCGCGGGCCGGCTCCCCAGGAAACGAGCGGTTTGAGCCAGTCGGGAGACTCTTCGGTATTCGGACGGGTGCGGCGGACCAGGTCAACCGCGAATTCATAAATGTGTTGTGGCACGGGG
>JALWSL010000149.1 GCA_027080405.1 Planctomycetaceae bacterium | reverse complement strand
CAATCAAAGACGCGTGCTTTTCCGTTTTTCCCTTCAAGACGAGCCTTACGCCGATCGGCATCCCCCCGTTCCGGTCAAGCAATTTGGAAAGTTCCGTCGAGAACAGATCCAGAATTTCATCGTCGCGTTTCAGACTGCTGATGTCGAGATCACATCGTTCCCAACGGAAAACATCGAGCGGATGAAAATCGATGGTTGTCTCGCCTCGGCCATCGACAGTGGCAAGATAGCACCCCTTGGGGCCGGATTCACGAATGTGTCGACCCTGAATATTGCCGGGGAAGACAATCAACGGTTCGGTCTGATGAACCTGACGGTGATGCACATGACCCAACGCCCAGTAATCGTACCCTTTCTGTTTCAGATCATCGATACTGCAGGGAGCGTACGGTTCGTGCCCGCGTGGATCATTCAGGGAAGTATGCAGCAAACCGATGTTATAGAAACCGGGCAGTTTTGCGGGATAGTCGACCGCAAAGTTGTCGAACTCAGCCGCCTTTCCGAAAGAGCGGCCATGAACGGCAACGCCCAGTTCCTTCAGTTTTTCATTCTTTGCAGTAGCCGCTTTTTTATGGGGCAGCAATTCGACATTATCGGGCAACCGCAGCGACTTGGTCATCTTGTTTGCCGCATCATGATTGCCACTGATCATCACAACGGGAATCTCGGCATCACGAAGCCGACTCATCTGCAGGACGAAAAACAGCCCCGTGTTGTGATCCTTCCAATCGCCATCGTAAACATCTCCGGCAATGAGAACAAAATCAACATCTTCTTCAATGGCCAGCTCAACCAGATTTTCCAACGCTCTGCGGGTCGCTTCCCGAATCTCCTCTGCCGGCGCTCCCTCATACCGTTCCAGTCCACGCAATGGACTATCAAGATGAATATCAGCCGCATGAATAAATTTCATCCGCTTCTTTCCTTTTTCCCAGAAACCCTGCTGTCTTTTTCAGGGCCTGATTCGAGAAGCCGTTTCCTGATGACCACTTGAAACCGCATGACAGCGTTTAAGACCGCCCCGCTGTTATAGCCACTTTGTTGTCATAGCCGGTCATAGCCGCCTTGTTGCCGCCCCGCCCATCTAATGTGGGCGTTTACGACTGTCACTGAAAATTGATGATTGATGCTTATCGATACTGCTCAATGCTGATGATTGATGCCGGGCTACTTCATCAAATATCGCTACTTCATCAAATCGAGAAAGACAATGTGCGAGGGGTTCCCGACCGGAACGTAGTGGTTGGTAAAATTCAAACGGCCAGTTGCCCGATCGACTTTGAACACAGCGACACTGTCGGCCCGTTGATTGCAGCAATAAAGGAATTCTCCCGTCGGATCGAAACTGAAGCTGCGAGGATAATTGCCCCGTGTCCATTCTTCTTCGATAAAAGTCAGTTCACCGTTTTTCTGGTCAATTGAGAAGATGCCAATGCTGTCGTGCAGCCGATTGCCTGCATAAACAAACCGACCATCGGATGAAACCAGAATTTCGGAACAGAAGTTACTCCCGGCAAAACCGGGCGGCAGTGACGAAACAGTCTGGCGTGCGGTGAGACTCCCTTCTTCCGCATCGTAATCGAACAGCACGATTGTCGAACCTTCCTCCTGAATCGAGTAGAACCAGCGACCGTTCGGATGGAAGTGAAAGTGACGGGGGCCATCACCCGGAGGAAGAGAGACTGCCGGAGGATTATTCGCCGACAGTTTGCCTGTTCTGTCATCGAATTTCCAACTGTAGATTTTATCCAGCCCCAAATCGACGTGCATCACAAACCGTCCCGAAGGGGCAGCCTGAATCATGTGAGCATGCGTTCGATCATGCCCGCTAAAAGCGTAACTCCCCACGGGAGCATGAGTCGCGATCGTCGGGCCAATTTTCCCATTATCGATTTTGACATCCGCAGCCTCGCCGACTCGGCCATCTTTCAGAATGGGAAACACGGAAACGGAACCACCAAAATAGTTG
>JALWSL010000148.1 GCA_027080405.1 Planctomycetaceae bacterium | reverse complement strand
GTTATGTGCCAATCGATCCCTGCCAGGCGGTCATCACTGCCATTCGAATTGCGATGCAGGAACATCTTCCCAGAGTGTATATCGATCCCGAAGTTCCCCGTTTTGAACCGCTATCAACTGCCTTGCCCGATCCATACGCCGTCAAACAGTTGCGTTGCGGCCAATTCGCAGCGGGAATCATTCCGCTAATGCCTTTGACGCAAACGCCACAACTGCGTTATCGTACAGAGGTAATGGCGGCAGAACTGAAAAAGATCGAACAGAAATACTCCTCGATACTGTTTCTTTGTTCGTTCAACGAATGGTTATCGATCAAACAGGCTTACGCCCACAATCCTGATTCCGTGAGTGATTCTCTCAAAGAGGAACCGCTCGGTCCGGATTCTCCCGTCGAAACAGCGGGCGTCGAAGACCGTACGTATTATTTCCTTACCGGGGAACTCCCTTATGTAACCGGGCGTTACGAACAGGCGCGTTGCGAACTGGACGATGACGAAAACCTGAGCGTTGACGGTATCCGACTGCTGCTGATGGCGGCCCGGGAGAGATATCGCCAGGAACTCGGCAAGCGGGCAAGGCCTGTCACTCCGAAATTGTTGAGCACCTACTTTCGTTATGTACGCAATTTGGCGCTGGTAGAGAGGCGGCTGACTCCTGATCTATACATGTTGGTCATCGCGGCACAACAGATATTTGGCGATCGGTTTGCCATCACCCTGGCTGAAATCGCGAAGGAATATCCTTTTCCCTCTCCAGCGAACCGCTTGAAAATCACGATGGGAATCGGTCAATCCCGTCTGCCTGACGGTGATATCGTCACAATGAAATCCCGTCTACCCGGACATCCCGCTACCTGGCGAATTTGCAGTTTAAGAACAAAACCTCCCAAAATCGAACAGGAAAAATGGCTCAAAAACTGGAACTGGTTCTCTCATTGCAGTTGGCCCCCCGAAGATGATTCGATCGAGCGATTCCGGACGCATGTGAAGGATCAGGCTCTCACCCTGTTGGGAAACGATCTGGCCCGAACGGAAAAATTCAGTACCAGCCTCAAAGATGGTCTCGATATCCGCGAAACCCTGCGGAACTGGCACACCGGTGATCTCTACGTAAAAGAATTCCCCCCCGTACGGGGCGGTCTGGATTGCGTGATCATGTTGTTCGACTCCCCGGCTGATCCACGCGATTACTCCTGGCGGATCACCTGGCAGGCGGAACATCATGATGAATCGACTCTCGCCTTCTTTGCCACACCATACACCGATGAAATGGTCGGCCCCGGGATCGCCCGGGCCAGATACGGCGGAGCACTCTTTCTTTTCCCACCACGCACCGTTCCTGATATCTGGAAAGACCGCCGCTTCGATTACGTCGATACACTCGAAGAACGGTTGATCGTCGCAGGCTGTTACTACAGCAACGAAACGCATATCGCCCTGCTCTCCGAAGGGCCTCCCGGCAGTGCCTGGAAACGCCTGGCCAGGAAATACAAAAAGAAACTGATTCACGTTCCGCTCAACCGTTTCAGCCAACAAACGATAGAAAATCTACGGAACTTCCATGTCCTCGGCGGTCAACATGTCAGAAGTTACGCCGCCCATTTTATTCGAAAGCCGTGAGCGAAACAGCCCGCCCTTCATCGATCTCCCGGGACGTTCCGTCCGCCTTCGAAAACTGCTTTCTATCTCCCCCCAGCAGCATCTTCCACGCAATGACGGAAAAACAATGACGGAATGACCTCATTCGCAGAGTTGATTGCAGGCTTGTCGACTGAACCGTGAAAGCATCCCATTCCGGCAGTCAAACCCATTTCGGTATTCATCGGTATTCAAAAGAGATAATCTTTTATTTGAACGAATTGCTGTTATAATAGCGACTCTCGCTGATGCACCGTGTTATACAGGGCAATCGCATGAAATTATGCCGGGTTTGCCGTTAAATATTGCAATAAATTTTTGAAACTCCAACTCGCTTTAC
>JALWSL010000147.1 GCA_027080405.1 Planctomycetaceae bacterium | reverse complement strand
GGTCAATGGAGCCGGCTTCGCAATGAGTACGATGGATCTCATCAAATTGCACGGCGGAGAACCGGCCAACTTTCTCGATGTCGGTGGAGGAGCGAGTGTCGAGGCTGTCACCGAGGCGTTTCGTATTATTTTAGCCGATGAAAATGTGAAAGCCGTGCTGGTCAATATTTTTGGCGGCATCATGAAGTGCGATATCATTGTCGAAGCGTTGATGGAAGCATACGACAAGGTTGGAATCACAGTTCCCCTTGTGGTGCGACTGGAAGGAACGAATGTCGAAATTGCGCGCGAGATGCTTGAAAAATCGGGAAAGGACATCATCACAGCCACCGATTTGACAGACGCCGCCAAAAAAGTTGTCGGTACATTGGCCGGTTGATAAACAAAGAAACAGAGTCCGCCGTGCGGAACGAAAGAGGAACTTTCTACCATAAAAAAAATAAGGGGCCACGCAGTAGACCTGACAGAAAGGTTGTCATGAGGCCCGGGGCATACTTCTCAGGAAAATCTTATGAGTATTCTTGTTGATAAAAACACACGTATCATCACCCAGGGAATCACCGGGAATGCCGGTCTGTTTCACGCCCAGCAATGCAGAATCTATGCAGAAGAATGCCAACCGGGGGAAAACATTCTTGTTGGTGGCGTCACTCCCGGCAAAGGGGGACAGGAAGTTGATGGTTTTCCGGTCTTCAATACCGTCCAGGAAGCGGTGGAGAAAACCGGAGCGAACACCACAATGATTTTTGTTCCGCCCCCGTTTTGTGCCGATGCGATTCTCGAAGCAGCTGATGCGGGCATTGAATTGATTATCACCATCACCGAGGGGATTCCCGTGATGGATATGGCGAAAGTCAAGAAGAAACTGGAAGACTATCCGTGCCGACTGATTGGGCCAAACTGCCCCGGCGTGATCACACCCGGTATTGCCAAAATCGGTATCATGCCCGGCTACATTCACACACCGGGAAAGGTTGGATTGATCAGTAAATCGGGAACCCTCACTTATGAAGCCGCCTGGCAACTGGGAAACCTGGGCATGGGGCAATCAACTGCGATCGGCATCGGCGGCGATCCGATCATCGGCACCAACTTTATCGACCTGCTCGACATGTTCGAAGATGATCCCGGGACTGAAGCGATTCTGATGATTGGCGAAATCGGCGGCACGGCTGAAATTGATGCGGCCGAGTACATTAAAGAGTACATTACCAAGCCCGTGGGAGCTTTCATCGCCGGAAGAACAGCCCCTCCCGGCAAACGGATGGGGCACGCTGGTGCGATCATCTCGGGAGGCAAGGGAACAGCCGACGAAAAAATCGAAGCCCTTGAAGCGGCTGGAGTAACCGTTGCCCAAAGCCCCGCCGACATGGGAGCCGCCGTCAAGCAGGCGATGGAAAAGTAGACGTCAGACGCAAGGTAATAGGCGTGAAAAAAGCAAGTAGTTCAAACTCGCAGTAAGGTGTTTGTAACGCACCCAATAGGGGTTGCTGTTTCCTCTTTTTCTAGAATTTCTGTTGATCGAGCACGGGGAACTTGAACAGTTTCGAGTTGACGTGTTGTTCGATCATGATTTTTTTGATTTTTTCAACAATTTCGGGGTGCTCTTTCGAGACGTCGGTTGTCTCGCCGATATCAGTTTTCAGGTTGTAGAGTTCGATGTTCAGATGCGGGGTCTTCTTGAGTAAAAGTTTTTGTCGAACCCCTTTCCAGTCTCCCATCCGGACGGCCTGTTGTCCTCCGTAGGCAGGAAATTCCCAGTAGAGGAATTCATGCTTTTTCTGTTTTTCCGGATGTCCCAATAACGTCGGAAGCAGGCTGATTCCATCGATATCCTGAGGAGGCGTTGTACTGGTAATGTCTGCCAGTGTGGGCATGATATCCCAGTTGGCGGAAACGAGACCTGTTGTCTGGCAGGGCGGAATTTTTCCGGGCCAGCGGACAACCATCGGTACGCGAATACCTCCCTCGTATAAACT
>JALWSL010000146.1 GCA_027080405.1 Planctomycetaceae bacterium | reverse complement strand
CGCCCTTGATTTTTCCCTGCTCCAGACCGGCCAGCATTTCTTCCTCGCTATCGAAACAGAGGGCAGGCCCGGAAAACTTCAATCCTTCTTTCCCCGTGATTTTTGCAACCGCCCCTTCACTGGCCACATTGCCCCGCATAATACGAATATGCCCGGTCTTTTTGATGGGATCATCAACCGGATGAACAATAGTTTGCCCTTCTTTCAAACCGGGAAGTTCCGCCACGTTTTCTGCCAGAGTCTTCCCGGTTACTGTGAGACAGTCCCCATTGATGAAGCCTTCCTGCAACAGATACTTCAGAACAGCCGGAGTCCCGCCGATCGAGTGCAGGTCTTCCTGGACGAACTTCCCGGACGGTTTCAGATCGGCCAATAGCGGGACACGATCGCTGACGGACTGGAAATCGTCGATTGTCAAAGGGACATCGACCGATCTGGCCATCGCGATCAGATGCAATACCGCATTGGTCGAACCACCTAAAGCCATCACGATCACCAGCGCGTTTTCAAACGCCTCCCGCGTCATGATATCTCGCGGCTTGATATCTTTTTCCAGCAGATTCAAGATCGCCTGTCCGGAATTGAAGCATTCCTCCAACTTGGCCGGATCCTCCGCAGGAATGGACGCACTGTAAGGCAGCGACATTCCCAACGCTTCTATCGCCGAGGCCATCGTGTTGGCTGTGTACATTCCGCCGCACGCTCCCGCCCCCGGGCAACTTCTTTTTACGATCTCTTTGCGCTGCTCATCCGTGATCGATTGGGAAAGATACTCGCCGTAAGATTGAAAGGCCGAAACAATATCGAGCTTTTCGTTCTTCAGACCGCAGCCCGCTCGAATCGTCCCGCCATACACCATGAGCGAAGGACGATTCAAACGCCCCATCGCCATCAGACAGCCGGGCATATTCTTGTCGCAACCGGGCAACGTCACCAGCGCATCGTACCACTGGGCGGCCACAATCGTTTCGATCGAATCGGCAATCAAATCCCGCGATTGCAGCGAATACGACATTCCTTCGGTTCCCATCGAAATCCCGTCGCTGACACCAATCGTATTGAAGCGCATCCCGACCATCCCGGCTGCCTGAACACCCTCCTTCACTTTTTCCGCCAGCTTCAGCAAGTGCATGTTGCAAGTATTGCCCTCGTACCAGACACTCCCAATGCCGACCTGTGGCTTGTTCATATCCTCTTCAGTCAAACCCGTCCCATACAGCATCGCCTGTGATGCTCCCTGACTGCGGGGCTGGGTGATACGTGCACTGTATTTATTCAACGAATCCGACATCAACAAAACCTTTCCAAGACAGCATGACAAAACTGCGGTGGCCCGGGCTATCCACCAAAGGGACGGACGGGAAGAATCTCTCCTTCATCCACTTCCCCTATTTGATGCAACAACACGCCGAATGCCTGAAGCAGAGCCGCTAGACAACAACAGGATTACAACAACAGGTAAAAACAGGCTGACAGGGGAAAACAGGCCGATAGCTGCCAAAGGCTCACCCCACCGACATACCCGGTTTTTTCATCCTACAGAATGTTCTTTCACTGGTGAAGCAACTCGGGGATGTCTGCGGAAAAAAGTCGTTTCCACAGGAGAAATACCTCGAAAAGAACACGTTATTGAGGCAGCGACTGCTCGGTCTGGCGAATAAATTGCCAGGCCTGTTCTGGCGATTGCGATTCTCGAAGATGGTCGAGAAATTCGCCCGTGCGGATCAATCGCCCCAAGCGGGCCAGTATTTGCAAATGCGTACTGGAATCTCTGCACAAGACGAGAAAGAAGACGTCTGTCAGTTGACGCCCACCACCAAATGGAATGCCGCGAGGCGTCACTCCAAGGGCCATCACCGATTCCCCCAATTCGTTTGGAAGCGGTCGTCGCGGATGCGGTATCGCGACCCCTTCATCAAATGCGGTTGAGAGTAACTCTTCACGTTCGAGAACCGCCTTCAACACAACTTCCGGCGACCAGACGTGCCAGGTTCGACCTGCCACTTCGACCAGACGCTCCATGACAGAACGTTTCGTGCGCGCCTGCAGAGGAATTTCAATCGTCTCCGGAGTCAGTAACGTGCTGACCGGACAGCTCTCATCCAAATGTTCCGACTGCTGGGATTTTTCCAGTGCAGCGAGTTCACCTTCGGTGTATTTCGAATAATTGCTTTCAATCCACTCACGAATTTCCGCAGACTGAAACTCCCAACGACCGTTTACGTTTCGCCCGGGAATCATCCCCTTCGAGACCATCTTTTCAACAACGCGCACATCCCGCCCCAGTTGCCGGGCCAATTCTTCAATCGTCATCCAGGTGGGGGAGGTCATGGTCGAAACGGGCGAGTTGATCCAATTCAGGTTGTCGCAGGGACGGGAAAATTCTTTTTCATCCAACTCAGGCTGGATTGAAGTATCTCGATTTTTTCCGATTTCCAGGTTTTTTCGCACCAGGTATCGATTTCGTACAGTCCCCGGTAATCAAGCGATTCCAACGAATGGAACAGGGCTGTCAGATCCATTTTACCTGTACCGGGCAAACATTGTTTGCGTGGACGTTTGGGAGAAGTTCCGTCACAGAGTTTAACCAGTTTGATCGCATCGGAAACCTGAGGCAAAATCTGCTTCCATTTACTGTCCTGCAACAGATGATAGGAATGCAAACAGAGCCCCACGTTCGGGTTGTTGCATTTGGAGATCAAATCGTAGGCTTTGCGCACAGAATGAAGAAAGGTCCATCCGTGTGCGGTTGCCGGGCTCATGGGCATCACCGCCAGTTGAACATCGTACTCCTGGGCATATTCGCCCAGTAACGAAAGGGAATCAACCACAAGCCGCTGCGCATGCGAGAGAATATGCCTACCCTGCTCGCCGGTCGCAACCACGACTGTCCTGGCCCCCAACCAACTGGCATATCTGATGACCTGCACCGCTTCGCGCACACAATCATCAATCAGGTATCCATGATGAGAAGTAAAACCGCCCACCCACGACAGACTCGAAACATTCAGCCGGTGTTTTTCAAGCAGCTCGGCGGTTTCCGCCTCTCCGTACTCTTCGTACTTCAATCGCCACAACCCGATATGATCGACTCCCAACTCGCAGGCTGCCTGGACATCCTGCTCCATCGACCATCGCCGTGTTGTCATCTGACTCAATGACAACCTGCTGAGCAGACTTTGATGTCCGGCTGGAGATGCCGCCTCTTCCGCCCGGTCGGATTTTTGCTGAACACAGTTTTCATTCGACGAATACTCACCCACATCAAGATGATCAGGCACGGAGCCTCTCCTCGTCCAAAATTATTTTCACATCGGGACAAACAACAAACAGGAACCTCCCGGAACGCAATGTTCGCCTGGGAAGAAAACCTGTCAGGCAGTCCTTGAGGACTTCGATATCCGATCCAGATCCCGCCATGGGCGGCCCGTTTCCACAACAGCCTGGTTGCTGTCTTTTGAAACGAAACCGGTTCCCTCCGGAATCAGATCAGACAGGTAGTATGCAAACGATGGCACAATTCGTAAACAGCTATTGAGGCAGAATCGCAAGTTTCCACAATGTTCTGCAAAGACGTCTATTTCACCAAACAGAACTTGACAAAATATCTGAGAAAGGTTCCACCGCAATACCCGATGCAGTGGTACCGATTGATCTGTTTTTGATCAGGGAGAAACGGTCAACAGCGGCGATATCGCGGACTGTAATACCTCGTGACTTGCATCATCCTGCACAAAGGCAATCACATGAAGCCGCTTCAATTCGGGAGGAAGAAAATCGAATTTCATCCCCCGGTTTTCTTCCAGCGACCGCAATCCCTTGATGATTTCGGCCTGAAGTTTCGGGAGCGAGCGTACCACGTTCAATTCTGCCTTGCCTCCAGAAACCGGCACGCCCTCATGTCCTCCGGGCATATCTCGAACAACCATTTCGTGAAACCGGATACCATTCCTGGCGACATAATGGATTTGAGGATCGACGATCAGAAGTCTCAATCGGGATGCCCGGCGTAATGGAGGGATGCCCTGCGCCTTCGCGTGGATGGTGAGGGTCTCTTTTTCCAGACTCGCCTGCAAATCGATACTGACAAGAGATATCTGGGAAATCAGATTGTTGATGCGCGAATAAAGCCCCTCATAATGGGACTGTGCACTAAAGAGAAGTCCCCCCAGTTCTCCTCCTGTGGGATGCCCGTTGATCGCCATCAAAGGGGTTCCCCGACCACTGTAATAGCTGAAACGGGCTTCCCCCGGAGAAACGGTCAACGGATCGGGGCCGGGTATATGCTGATGATAGCGAACCGCAATAAAATCAGGAACGGGGAGCATTTTCTCAACGCCTCCCAATGCAATATCAGCCGCGACACAAGGCTGACAGGCCGAGCCGGTAAACAGTTCAACAAACGTAACGCGACGCCCCTGTCGCAATTCGATTTCGGGCTTCTGTTTCCCGATGAAAAAGTAAATCTCCTTTTGATAGACCTCATCCAGATACGCTTCGAAATCAGCCTCTTTCCCTCCCCATAAAGTTCGGGCCTTTTTAACAACATCCGCCGGTTCTCCGCTCGATGTCCTCACACTTCGCGCCGCCGAGGCGACACCGGGCAAAGCGGCCAACCGACTGTAAATTTTCAATGCCTTTTCAGGTTCTCCCTTCTTTTCATAATACTCGGCCAGGGTAATATCCAATTTCAAATAGAAAGGATTTTCCTTGAGAATCTCCCGAATGGCCGCTTCACCGGCCTTCTGCTTCGATTCATCCGCATCGGCCAGATCGACTCTTGCCTGAAATTCATGAAGCAGTTTCTTCACCATATCGGTGGGCGTCTGCCCGACCATTTTTTTCAACTCACCAAAATACCCAAGCGTAATTTCACGATAGGAAGGCTTTCCGACAGTTTTCTCGACGATATCGATATCTATTCTTGCCGTCAGATTCGCTCCCCACCGTGAAGCCAGCTTTTTCATCCTTTCCGCAATTTCCGAGACCTGCTTCGCCGGTGCTTTTTCTGCGATCGCCCGGTCAAGTATCTTCTCGATGGCGAGGAAGATCAGCGGGTTATCAGGATGCTCGTCAATAAACCGATTCAGCGAGGCGACTGCATCAGTCGAGGCGAGAGCCGCTTCGTACTGTTTTGTTCCCTCGATAACCTGCTGGAAGTCAACCCCCTGCATGTTCAAAACGGATGTCTTCAACATGCGAGCAGGTGAAGGAGAAACCTCTCTATCTGAAAAAATTGACCCCAAAACAACATCGCCATGGATCGTTCCCTCAAAACTGAATTTGTTTTCTCCCGCCTGAAAGGCAACCAGAATTCCCTCCTTCCGGAAGTAGACACCCGCCAGGTCCAACTTCTCCAACTCGGGGATCGGCGGTTTGTCCAACATTCTGACCTGCAACTGACCGGCCCGATTTTCTATCTGAAGCAACGCCAGGGGAGTCTGCCTTGTTTGATTACACAGCATCAATTCCCATCGCCCGACCCAGGGAGATTCCTCCCTGTTTTCATCAGTCTGCGCTTGTTGTGTCAGTGAAGACAAATCGAGATCGGTATCAGCCGATTCGTTATTATTGGAAGAATCATTATTGGAAGAATTGTTGCCACACCCCCCTGCAAAAAGAATCAGGAAAGAGACGGACAACAGCAGAACTCTCACAGAACAACGGTTTAACAGAACGGTATCGATCACACATACACCCCATCAAAACAGGAGAAAAACCAAGGCAAACAGGCAAATAGCCGTCAAAGACATTCTAATATGGTCATGAGATATTTATCCAGCACTTCGGGAACGCTTATCGGTCGGGAAGGGCGTTTTCCGTCGGGAAGACAGGCGGTACCGTTGTCAGATCGGCTATCATTTATCGCACTGGCAAAAATTATCGCATTGGAAAAAAAGTCCCAATACGTCCAACCCGTACAACAATCCCTTCTGAGCCATATCCCGTAAAAGCCCCGGCTTATTGTTCCCCCTCAATAGAGGTATTCCCCCTGTCCTGCCGATACCTCCAAACAGGCGGCAACGCCTTCACCCCCAATTATCGAAAGAAGACATTCTCCGAGGTGGCATGGAATCGATCCCGAAAAGGACGCGTAAAATATATCAGGTCAACCACCGGGCGGAAAGCAGGTTTATCAAACTGATTTCTTGCCCGAACTATTGGCCGAAGAAATTTATGATCTGGCTCCATCGATCCTTCCACTTTCACAATAATGTCTACCTTTCGTATTCCTCATTTTAAGACAGTCCCGGCGGCAGACATCGATTGTCAATTTCTCCACCGCCTGCAACTGTTTCAGGAGCGAATATCATGCATTGCGACACGAGTGCTTCAATTCAACTCCAATTTCTGGAAGCCTTGAATCACGAACTTCGACTCAAGGCTGCTTCAATGACTCTCAACAGACAGCGATCGGCCAGACAGTATTTGCCGATGTTTTTGGTCAGCGGGTTCGCCAGCTTTTCCGCCTGGACACTCAGTTGGCTTTCCTAGCTTCAAACCTTGGCAATACGATTTGAGCATTGTCTTGATGTCGATGCCGAACGTTTTTCGTGAGTTTTCGCTGAAGAAATTCGCAAAGGCGCAACGCATCACCTGCTGCGTGCAGAAACGGCTCAAGCACGAGGTTACCGCGGTTCACGATCTCCGGTTCTCTGATTGAAAACATCAGGATTCAAGAGGAGCCAAACGGAGTTTGCAGCGATTTGAAAGTAACTTGAATTTGTACGAAAAAGCATGAGAGGTCTGGTCAGCAGGCTTTTCATGCTTTTTTCGATACTTCTCACATACGCAAAATCACAGATGCCAAACCCGACGTAAAACAGAACGCTTCTGTCAGAAACATTCTGTCACATCCTGTCTCCTGTCGGAAATCTTCTACCTGAGAAAGAACGCATAAAAGAACGAAGCAAAACAGGGATTCACTCGCCCGGTTTGATGGCGTAACGGAGCTTGCCATTTTTCCCGTCCCAAATGCGTATCACGCCACTTTGTCCGGCTCCAATGACCAGTTCTTCCCCATTGGTAACGGCGAGACTGTAGAGATAATTTTCCGCCCCGCTGAAATTGCGGTAATTGCGGCCGTTCCCTGCCTGATAGAGCCGAACCAGCTTGTCGCCGCAACTGCTGGCCAGGTTGTCGCTTGTCCCGATATACTCCAGGTCGGTCACCTGTTTTCCGAACCCGCCGATCGTTCTCTTTTGGGCGCCGGTCTGTGTATCCCATATTTTGATGGTCTTGTCCGCACTGGCTGAAGCAATACTCAAACCGTCAGCACTCCAGGCAACTCCGAGCACATGTTCGGTGTGTCCCTCAAAAGAACGAACAGGTTTCCGGGTAGCGACATCGAATATTTTGACAAACTTGTCGGCCGATCCGGTCAGCAGTTTCTTGCCATCACGCGAAAACTTGATACTCAAAATGACATCACTGTGAGCCTGAGGGATTTTGCCAACCAGTTTGGCCCCTTTCCAGTCCCACAACATCAATTCCCCATCCCTTGAAGGATCTCCTCCGCCGGTGGCAAGCAATTTCCCATCGGGAGAAAATGCCAGCGATGTAACCCGATTGGCGAACTGACTCTCTGTCACCGCCAGTTTTCCATCAGCCGGCCCGAGACGTGAACGCAACTTCCATGAAACCGCCAGGTCAAACAGCTTCGCCATGATCGAGCCCGTGATAACGCAAACACGATTTCCGGACAGGGAGAGAAAATGAGTCGCCCCGGCGACACCGGGCAACGGTTCCGTTTCCAATGGCCGCCCGGTCTCCAAATTCCAATCCTCGAGCGATCCCGCCTGAGTGAGCACCTGTAACCGCATCGCATCGACAAACCGGGCTCCCACTGCCTTGAGGCTGTTTTTCGCCAGTTCCGCCTTGATGGCAGCCAGATCGGCTTCCATTTTTTTCAGATGATTGGCCGCCTGCTCGACATTCTTTTCTGCCTGTACCTGTCCTGCTTCTCCCCTCCTGAGAGAGCCCGTTTCCAACGCCAGTGTCCGTCGAGCCCGCTTCCGCTCTTCCTGCGCCTCCGTGCCCGCTCTCTGCCT
>JALWSL010000145.1:6759-8058 GCA_027080405.1 Planctomycetaceae bacterium | reverse complement strand
TCCCGGATCCGTGGTTCCTTTATGATCTGGAACTCAAGACGGAAGGGGCAGTCTTTTATCCAAACAGCGAACACCTGGTGGGGAGTTGGTTGTCTGACCTCACATTGCCGGATCCCGTTTCGCTTCCGATTGCATTGGGGCCGCCGGCAAACAAAAAGCGATCGGACCTGAACGAATATGATTACCGGAGCGATCCGCCCAGCGTATTGCGACATGCCAGCGGATTCTTCTGTACGCTGTTCGGGGACATCCTCGCTTCGTTCGACACATCTGGCCAACTGCGCTGGCAAGTCGCTCTCCCTGACGGTCCGCAACGGGGGATCACAAATTACGTACTCAGTGACGATGGCTCGAAAATCTACTACATCGGCTGAAAAGGCAGGACCGGCAACTGCCGTGAACAGTTTACCGGCCCCTCAACTTAACCATGATCGAAGGAACCGATCACGATAAAGTTGTAAGGATTTGAAGATGCAAGGAAGCACAAAGAAATTTAGTTTGCAATCTGAAAAGAGGTGGCCTGTTCTTAACCGCGAGCCATACTTTGAAAACGAATCGGTCCGGTTGTATCAAGGAGACTGCCTGGAACTATTGGCGGAGATGGAAGTAACGCACAAAAGCCGATTTGATGCCGTGATCACGGATCCGCCATATTGTTCAGGGGCTGCAACGAAAAGCAGTCGCGATGCGGATCCAGCTACAAAATACTGCCAGAACGGAAAAACATGCGGACGCCCGACATTTACTGGTGACTCCAGGGATCCACGATCGTTTCTTTTTTGGTCGACGATGTGGTTTGAATATTCTCGGAGGCTGTGCCGCCCCTCAGCATACGGGCTGGTTTTTATCGACTGGCGGCAATTGCCGGTGATGACGGATATATTCCAGGCTTCCGGCTGGACGTGGAAGGGAATTTGCGTCTGGAACAAAGGACGGGCTGCGAGGGTTCCACACAAAGGTTATTTTCGTCATCAAGCCGAATACGTGGTTTGGGGGGCAAATGGTAAAGTGCAGAAACTAAAAGATCGCGGTCCATTCGATGGCGTGCATTCGATTCCCGTTCGTCAGGTCGATAAGCATCATATTACGGGCAAGCCAACTCCACTTCTTCAAAAACTTGTGGAAGTAGCTCCACCTAACGGCCTCATTCTTGATCCATTTGCGGGATCCGGCACAACTGGCGTATCCGCAACGCTGGAAGGCCGCAGAGCGGTTTTGATTGAGCAATCCGAGGAATGTTGCCAGGTAACCGCGAAACGGCTCGAGGCGGCGGCTGTAGGGGAATTGCTGCCGTATTCT
>JALWSL010000145.1:0-6749 GCA_027080405.1 Planctomycetaceae bacterium | reverse complement strand
ATTCTAGAGCAGCTTGATATCAGGATTGAAAATCCAGGTGTCGGGGGTTCGAGTCCCCCCCGGTCCATTTGGACGAGTTTGACAAACGATATATGACTATCCGATGTTCAGCCGATTCCAGCAAAACATACCGATGCGCAACAAGCACTTTTGCTGCATGATATCGCGAAGCAAAAGTCGCTTTTACTTCATCATTTTCAACGTTTGACCGGGACTGAAACCGACTGAAACGTTTTGAGTATCATTGATTTCAACAGGAACCTTTCGCAGCCTCATCTGGTCCAGCAAATTGACTGCGCTGGTTCCCCATGCCATTTCGTCGATAACAACAGAGGACAATTTTCCCGATAATCCGTCTCCACGACAAGTCCCCCCGAAACCAATTATCGAAACATCTCGAGGAACTTTCAGGTCCCGTTGTGCCAGGAGGACAAAAAGGAGTTCCGCCAAGGTATCAAAGCTGCAAAATATGGCCGTTGGCCGTGTTTTTTGCGATAGAGGTTCATCAAGAGCGGCCGCCATTTCTGCTTCATACGCTGCCCCATTTTCCATCGGCGTGACCAAGTAAATCCAGAATTCCGTTAACAATCGAAAGCGGATGGGCTGGACAACCTGCGACGTACAGGGTTGGGGGACAGCGATCCAGAAAGGAGCGATCAATGCTCTGCCACCTTGTGACGCTCCCCCGGTTCTGTTTTTACAAGTCGATGTGCAATGAGCTCTTTTGCTGCGTGGTATCGCGAAGCAACACCAGGCTGTGGAACCAGACCGCCTCCGATAATCAGAAAAGTCAATGTGAGTACCGCAAAACGCTCCTGCGGCCTCGCATTAAGAGAAATGGAAGCGACATGTCGAGTACCGGTGAAGATGCGAAAGTACGCATACAGAATGGCAATTCCATTCAGAGCGGCAGCCAACACAACGACTGTTCCAATGGAGGGATAAATTTCGACGGCTCCCTCGACTATCAACTCCATCCCAATGAACCCGATCGTTCCGGGAAAACCGATCGAACCGAGCCCGGTCAGCAAGAACAATCCGGCAAGTGTGGGCATATGTTCGTAAAGCCCATGATATTTCGATAACGACAGCCGTCCCATTCTTGCTTCGACTGCGCGAATCGTCAAACCAAAGCCGCCCAGTGAAAGTCCGACAGAAATCCAGATACAAAGGGCGCCGGTCAGCCCGATGGGCGTCAACAATTCCAGGCCAACCAGAACCAGCGATGAATGGCTCAGGAAAAGATAACAGAAAAAACGGCGGGAATCTGTCTGAACAAGTGCCATTCCAGCTGAGTAGACCGCGGTAAAAAGCGAAACGAGTGCAATACTTTGTAATGCCCAAGGCGGGGCAATCGGCAGCACAATTCGCATAATCATATAGGCGCCAGTCATGGGGGTTACAAAAAGCAACGCCGTTCCGAAAGCAGCCTTTTCAAACAGATCGGTCATCCAACAATGAACCGGTACGATACCACTTCGAAGTAAACCTGCCGCGGTCAGCATGGCTCCACCGATTACAGCAAGGCTGCTGCTGGTATCTGGAATCCCCGCTTCGTTAACAGGGACCAGCCACCATCCGACAACGGAAAGTCCAATAAAAAGGCTCATGTGAACCGTGTAGACTCCGGTCGATTGTTTGCGGGACCTCATCTCCAGCCAAGGTGGGATAGTCGCCAGGGACATCAGCAAGATAATCAACCAGGGTTCCCTGCAGGAGAGTGTCATAATTAGAATGGCTTCAGAAAATAAAGCCCCTGCAAGGGAAAAACGCCCCAGCTTCGTCCGAAGGGTTGAAAGAACCATCATCAAATAAAGCAGAGCCGACAGGGGCAATAGCGGTGCATTAAGCTCATCGATAACAAAAACATCCCGACGGAAGACCGCTTTGAGGAAGTCCCAGTGGTCATGAGCCTCAAAGATGTGAAGCGTCATGAAATCAATCCACTCGCCCAACGCGCAGATCAACGTCAACGCACACAGCACGACGCATTGCATGTAGGCACTATTTCTGTTTTTCAACAGCTTGATGTAAATTGCCCCGACGAGAGGGATGACAACGGATAATTCCAGCCAGGGGAGATGGAGTTCCTGCATTATTTGATATCCTTAATTCCGTCGGAACCGGTAGTTAACGGATCCATTGTTGCCAGTTCATCAGTCGATTCTGTCCCGGAGAGCAAGTCTGTCCACCTTCTTTCCCATCTGTTAAACAGGGAGAACACCTTGATAAATGGTCGAACAAACAGGGTATCGAGAAATGCATCCAGATACCCCCGTTCCAATGCAAAACGATAAAGCCACTTCTGTGCAGAGGGCGGAGTGATGTTCCGCACATACGATTCCTGCTGGGGTAAATTTTGCCCTAACGCATTTTCGAGTGTGTGGTAATCGCGTAGCACGGTGGGAGCTCGCAGCAGTTGTAATGTTCTCAGGCACGCATGGCCGATAATGTGAATCAGCGCGATGTAACGCAGGCCAAAACCGATTTCGACAACGATGATTCCAACCTGCGAGAGTGACGCGAAAGCCAGGGCGCTTTTGATATCACTTTGAACACGAGCTGTCAGAGCGCCAAAAACGGCCGAGATTAAACCGAGTACGATCACACAGATTCGCAGCGTCATCGAAACATCGAGAATGGGGCTGACCCTCAGCAGCAGATAGGCTCCCAAATGAACTGAAAGTGCTCCATAAAACACGGCACTGGACGGAGTCGGCCCCTCCATCGCCCGCGGTAACCAGCCAGAAAACGGAACCATTCCCGACTTGCCAGCCGCCGCCACGAGTAACAGCAACCCGACAAATAGCGCCTGCATCCCGGTCAGCGAAGCCGTCCCGTAGGGCCAGGGTTCGGTTCCCATCAAGCCGGAAAAATCCCCTCCACCAGTTAAATGATGCAAAGCCACCGCTGCAACGAGAAAAGCAGCGTCCGCAATTCGATAAATCGCCCAGACACGAATTCCATTCACCACCGGAGAAGGACGCTCATGAAAATACGCCACCAACAATGCCGATGACAACCCCACCAATTCCCAGCCGATGAACAGTGATTCAATTGTCCCAGCCAGCGAGGCAAGCACCATCCCGAGCAGAAACACGGCATAAAACAGGAAAAAACGTCCGTAACCAGGTTCGCGATGCAGGTAGCGATTCGCGAACGCCCCAATCGTACCGACAAGCACCAGCGTCAAGATGACAAAGGGAACGGAAAGACGGTCGAAAACGAACCGCAGATGAAAATGAAAATGCTGTTCAGGAATGACGACCCAATTCCCCAATTCAATCGGCACCTGGCGCACACCGCTGTAGAGCATCAGGCCGAGAATCCCCAGCGATGCCAGCAAGGCAACAGTCACCGTCGCTTCGGTCCAGCGTGCCATCATCGTTTCACCAAGCGGACGACCGATCAGCGACATAAGACCGATCACGGCCAGCAACAATGTTGGCATGACAAGAACAATCACCCCCAAAGCATGAAAAGCATATTGAATATCCATCAGGCGACCTCTCCATTCTCTTTGCTGCCGGATCGTATCTGCGGGGGCGATTCCCGTTTCGAACAGGTGATCTGTGCAAAACCAAGATGATCCCGTTGACCACGATACCATTCAAATGAACTTTCCACTTGAGGTAACTGAGTTGTTTCAGGATGGTACGGTTTGAATTCTCCCTTGTGAAAAACGTGTATTTCAGCCGTGTCGGGATCCAGGATTGCCAGCTGTACCCATTCATTGCGAACCAGGGTATCAATGGTGGGATTGTCTTCCATAATGCCCAGCATCTGCTTTTGTGTCGTTTCAATCACAAACAGGATTCGTACCGGCTCATGAATTTCAACCATCTGCCGGGAAAGCCCCGGTCGCATATCGCTGGCGGCTCCCTCCATCACACCTAGTAACGAAGTGACATTATGAGGCAGCTTTGAACCGCAGCCGTAACCATCGGGATCGATTGTCGAAAAATAATACTCCAAATTGATCCCTGCACAAACCGGTATGGCAGCCGACAAAATCCTTGCCAGGATACTTGCCTTTTCGTCATCCTGCGTAGGGTCGTAAGAAGTGAGAAATGCCCGGCGATCCAGGAACAACCCCCGACTCCAATCCCTGCGGCCCACAAAACAGAGCGCGTCGGTAGCATGGTTGTATTCCGGTCTTGCTTGAGAAAGATCTTCTGCCCGTCCTTCCACATGTTCCAACGCTTTGGAAACCGGCATTGCCAAATCAGCTGATTCAAATCGCCTGCATCGTTCGTGAGCATTGCGGGCACGGGCTTCATCAATATAGGCCCTGACCTGTTCAAATTCTTTGCGATGCGAACGGGGGATGTCATCCAGGTCGTAATAGGTGACATCCTCATCACAGGTGTTATGGAAATTGGAAACGAATACGGTATCTTCCGGAATGACCAGGCCCCGCTCTGCCAGGATCCGACGAATTTGGGGACTGTTGGCCATTTTTGAAAAAGCTCGGGCGTTCGGCCCACCACGTCCGCCGCTACACGCACCGCAATTGTAGGCAGATTCATGTGGATTGTTCAGACTCCCGGAACCATGTCCGACAAAGACAACAATTCGGGACATATTTTCGGTCAGGCCAATATCCTGCAAAATCCGCTCAACAATATCAGCCATTTCGTCAATGCTGTAACCGAGGTGAGATTCATCGGGGCCGGGAGTCTCTGCTTCCCGATACAAGTGCAATTCCGTTACTGCGGGGGGCTGAATGAGACTGCCGAACAGTTTTCTCGCCTGAGCGGTTGTCCGGGGAAACAGGATCCGCGTTACCATCGGAATCGAAGCCAATGTCCCCAGCACCGAGGTAATAATTCCTCCCATCAAGGATCGGCTGCCCATGTGCCAGCGGTGGGAAGCTGTCCCCAACATCCGCCGGGCCTCTTCGCGCGATTGACTTGCCGCGGTGAGGGAATAGGCAACTTCTTCTGTCACATAATGATCCGGCTTGATACTGACCGGGCAAAGAGGACGGAAGTGAGCGTCGGTCACACCACGAAAATACATTGCCACGGCATAGAATCCCGCCGCAGCGAACGTTTCGCACTCAGGAACGATTTCCTCGAGATGCCTACGGAAAGATTCCTCACGATCATCAATACAGGTAACGAGCTGAAACAGAGGTCGTTCCGACTCACCCGGTTTCACACGTTGTTCGCGCGCCTGTCTGGCGATCACGGAAACCGCATCGAGTGCCTGGTGACGATATCTTCGCTCGTAAGCCAGATGATAAATTCGCCGTCTTTCAAAACCGTTAAAGGTTTCAATTTCCCTGATCAGCCTCGTCCATGCGTCCTGATTCTGTTGATGCAACTCATGCGGATTCCAGCCACGCACCTGTGCCAATTGAAACAGTAAATACGCTCTTTCAACGGCGCTGAAAGAAGCCGACTGCCCCAGTTTTTGCTTCAACGCCGAACCAATTTCATCAAGTGGTAAATTGTCTCCTGTTTCTTCCCGGTAAAATGCGGAAATAGCAAATCGCTCCAGAAGAAGTCGTACCGCCAGGTATTGCACGAGTGTTCCTTGAGGAGCAGGACGCACGGTCCATTCTGCATTGGTCTCCATCTGCCAAATCATTCCCGCCCAACCGGGTAACGCCAGCAATGTCTGAGTGATGTAATCGTCATATTCTTCCTCGGAAAGGCCAAGCCGTTTGAGAGAATCTGCGATGACCTCCAATGGCGACAGTTTCTCCTGTTCAATCCGTTTCAACTCGGCCGGCATTCCTTTCAGCCACCACTCCATGGTTTTCCCGGAGGAGTAAAGCGATTGAAAAGCGGCGAAAAAACCGGCATCACGATCCGGAAGTGGCCAGTTCGAAAATCCCTGATCGAGAAACGCCGCACAAAAACGGATCAGTACCGGGTTCACGGAATCATCAATATCACAACCGGTCGCTTCAAGCAGCAGATCTCGATGACGCAATTTGGGCGTGGCTGGCAGTGTAAATCCATTTGCTGATTCCGCACCGATGTAACAGACCTCCCACAGCAGTTGCAGCGTAAACGCTTCCCAGATACGATCGCTCCATGAATCGATCCGAGAACCGTTGAAGCGTTCGAAGAGATTCTCGACGACTTCCTTGATGCGCGGATCAGCTTCCTCATTTCCGTTGCGCAAATCCCGCATGACCCATCGGCGAGTCTGCTCGATCATCCGGGATTTTGTCTTTTCCGAGGCTTCTTCCCGGAACCTGCTCAACGCATCTGTCTCGGTAATAACCCAGCGTAATTCTGCGACTGGCCCCGTGTGCAAAGCGTGTTCCAGCATCGCCAGACGCAGGTGAAATCGCGTCCCCATGAACCCGATGAGAACATGCCCTTCATCTCCCAAATCGTCTAGCAGAACCTCAAAGAGATCATCCGCAGTGAAACGGCCCCGCTTCAGTTTTGCCCGATAACGATCTTCTGAAAGATACGGTTCACAGCCGTAGACTTCATGCCCCTTCATCACCGCCTGATCGAACCGGAGATCCTCAAAGGCATGCAGTGTATTATGATGCACGAAGACATCTATCGGCCCTTGGGCAGGCAGGAAATGAGCCGCATGTTCAACGATGTGTTGAATCTTTGCGCATGTCTCGTCCAAGGACGCCACATCAGTTTGATCAATGACATTTTCCATAACGGCCAATTCATTCAGCAGCGGATATCGAAATATTCCAGATATTCCAGAGACACAGACCGGAAACTGTTATGCACACCACGCACTTGGCCATTCGGTGTGATACT
>JALWSL010000144.1 GCA_027080405.1 Planctomycetaceae bacterium | reverse complement strand
ATTATTGATTGATTGAACCACGTGCCCATCAACTCTGGTCTCGAGCCCCGGACGTTCGAGTTGCCCGATGAGAATTGCCCGATTCAGCTTCAACAGGGCACTGAAATCCCATGAATTCAACTCGACATTGGTTAAAGAGGTGTATTGCCGCCCACCGATTGTTTCGTGAAATGTTATGGTACGAAGAATGGAGAGCAGATCGGTGGAAAAGGGATCATATTTCTCCCTGCTGACGAGCATATCTTCGCCGACCCCCATTTTTCTTTTGACAGCCTGAACCGTCTTCCCTGTCATGAAAACAGAGAATTCCTTCTGCCTCACCGCCGATCCGGATAGGCGAACTGTTTCCCCCGCCTCCAGAGTTGCCAGGGGATGGTCGCCTTCTACATAGTAAATCAATTTCCCGTAAGCCAATATCCAATGAGAAAGCGGTGTGTCCAAATGGTAGATCAGATTCCCCTTCAACTGGTTTCTGCCGGAACTGGTCAAGTGATGCTCGATTACTGCGGCTTCGTTCTTTTCACTCCCCTTATCATTACTGTTCCTTGTGCGTTCAGCGTCTTTGTTCGCATCTGTTTCGCTGCCCCCAACAATTTCATAAAGAAGAGTCGACCGGTTGTAAATGGGAGTCGAGGAAGATTTCATCCCGTAAGGTGAAACCTGATAGGCGGTCTGATCAAGATGAATACCGGACTCCCGGTAATATCCACGAAAGGTTTTTTCGGGAATGGCAACCGGAGCAAGCAGATTGGCGTTCTCATTTTTTCCCCTCAAAGGAATGTCGACGGCTGAATCGATCTCGTATCGTCCCGTTTTGTTGGAGAACAATTTCACATAGCCAAAATGTCTTTCCTTGTTGATGTCGGCTGCGTAATCAATGACCAGAGCCTGATTACTGATGATATCACGAAACTGGTCCGCCTGTTTTCCGTCCCCTGGATCAGCGGACGATTCAAAGGAACGGCTCGGTGCGTATCGGGAAGCAACACCATTCATCCCCCATAATGCCAACAGGCCTACTAAAAGGGGAAACGTGAACCATGTCAGCCAAGGTCGGTTCAAGATATGCCGAACAAGAAAATAATCGAATGGTCCAACCAGTAGTGCTGCGAGAAGCAAATAGCCAAGTGGAACCCAGACACTCGGCGTCTGCAGGTGGAAATCGGATAATGCCGCATCCCACTGGGTCTTCAGATCAGTCAGCCCCGCCTGCGTCAGAAGCCTGGAATTCGCCTTGGACTTTTCCTCCCCAATCTCGGGAAGCTCAGCCAATAGCCGATACAGTTGCGGCAGCGCCTGCCATTCCTGAAACACCTTGTCATTAAAATTGATGCCAACGACGCTAACTCGCCCCAATCCCCAGGGACACCGCGTGATCAAAGGCCCGGAAAGACTGTCGACAACCGTAACGCCATCGAACTGTGTCACGCGGGGGATAGTCAATGGCGCTCTGTTACGTATTCTCGCCGGCTCCTCAACATAACTTTCCAATCGACTGAAATCTCTTACCTGGGCGATCCCCGAATAGGTAACGGGCAGGCTTTGGGCCAATGTTGAATCCATGTAGGATTCAGCGTCCGTCCCGGGAAAAACGATCAGATGCCCCCCCGATTGAGTCCAATTGATCAACCGTTTGATCTCCTGCGGAGAATCGACGGAATCGTGCTGTTTCGCCTCGTAGATCAGTGAATCAATTGCCTGCCAACATAATATGTTGGTGGGCATATCCGAAAGCGATTCCATCTCCAGTACATGCAACTGATCGACGAACTGTTGCGTGACAGCTATTTCCCCCACCCGACCCACGGCGACATACAAAGGCTGAAATTGCGTCAACTCTGTTGTCTGTTCACGTGGAACCCGATACTGGGCAATCAGTTTTCGAGAACCATTCGCCGGTGCACCACCGTCCTGCGATTCCAATTGAGGAAGCTCATATAACCTCGTCGTGAATCGGGTATGTATCCGGCCAACGTGTACAG
>JALWSL010000143.1 GCA_027080405.1 Planctomycetaceae bacterium | reverse complement strand
ATGGAAGAGGTAGAAGATGTCGTAAGAGCCCAGATCATACTGGGCAATACCTATCACCTCTATCTGCGGCCCGGAATGGAAATCCTGGAGGCTGCCGGGGGTATTCACCGCTTCAACACCTGGAAGAAACCGGTACTGACCGACAGTGGCGGATATCAGGTCTACTCGTTGTCGGAGGTACGTAAGATCAGCGAAGAAGGAGTGGCTTTTCGCTCGCATATTGACGGTTCGCGTCATTTTTTCACTCCCGAGCGGGCTATAGATATTCAAAGAAGCATCGGGGGCGACATCATGATGGCTTTTGACGAGTGCACCCCCTACCCCTGCGATAAAGACTATGCGAAGAAGAGCATGGAAATGACCCACCGCTGGCTGCATCGCTGCATCCGGCAATTTGAGGAGAGCGACCCGCTTTATGATTACGAACAAGCCCTTTTCCCCATCGTACAGGGAAGTGTGTACCCCGATCTCAGGAAAAAGTCAGCGGAAGTGATAGCAGCTGCCTGCATGCCGGGCAATGCCATTGGCGGATTGTCGGTTGGCGAACCCCATGAGATGATGTATGAAATGACCGAAATTGTGTGCAATATTCTGCCGGAAGATAAGCCCCGCTACCTGATGGGAGTAGGCACGCCCGCCAATATATTGGAGTCTATACATCTGGGCGTTGACCTTTTCGACTGCGTAATGCCGACACGAAACGGAAGAAACGGGATGCTCTTTACACACGAGGGAATCATAAATATTAAAAACAAGAAATGGGAAAAAGATTTTTCTCCCATTGATCCCGAAGGACCTTCGGAACCCGGCAAACGTTACTCCAGGGCCTATCTGAGGCACCTCTTTCAGTCAAAGGAGATTCTTGGCATGCAACTGGCCAGTATGCACAATTTGTCCTTCTATTTGTGGTTAGTGGAAGAAGCCCGCAAACAGATTGAAGCAGGCAATTTCGTAAATTGGAAATCTGCGATGGCCCGGAAATTAATGACAAGGCTCTAGTATGTTCAGGATCATTGATCGATACATCATCAGGAAGTACTTTGCCACATTTGCATATGTATCTGTGCTTTTTCTGCTCATAGCCGTGGTGATTGACTTTACCGAGAAACAGCGAAGCATTCTGAGCAAACATGCTCCCCTTGCCGATATATTGCTGTACTTTGCCACCTTCATTCCGCATATTTTCACATTGCTGGCCCCCCTTTTCCTTCTCATTGCCGTAGTTTTCTTCACTTCAAAGATGGCTGCCAACTCTGAGATCATCTCCATTCATACCAATGGCATCAGTTTTTACCGTTTTCTGAGACCCTACTTTGTCTCGTCTCTGATGGTTGCAGCTGCCCTGCTGCTGCTAAACAACTGGCTCGTCCCCCGCCTCAATACCTACCGCCTCGATTTTCTCAATACCTATGTATACTATGTGGCATCCAATGAACACGGAATCAGTATTACGGTCGACCGGGACCGTGAGCACGAGGTGATTGCTTCTTTGATCAATTTCAGCTATCGAAGCAATGAAGGATATTATTTCTCCCTCGAAGAGATAAAAAACAATCGTCTGGTCAGACATACCCGTGCACCCCGTGTCAAATGGCTGCCCGACTCCGGAAAGTGGGAGCTGAAGACCTATGAAGAATGGAACCTTGCCGATGACAATGTGAGTCTGGTGGAAGGGCGAAGAAAGAATGCGGTCCTGGGATTTACACCCGAAGATTTTAATCATCAGATTGAGGCCAAAGAGGCAATGACCCGATCACAATTGAAGGAATTTATTGCCCGGGACAAGCTGCGGGGCAGCAAAAAGGTGGCTTTTTATGAGGTAGAGCTATATGGACGCACTTCCAATGCCTTTGCAATCATCATCCTCACGCTGATCGGGGCTTCCTTTTCTTCGCGAAAAAGCAGAGGAGGAACAGGGGTCAATATTTTCGTAGCGCTGGCCATAAGTTCCCTGTATATCATCTTCATGCGCTTTGCATCTACC
>JALWSL010000142.1 GCA_027080405.1 Planctomycetaceae bacterium | reverse complement strand
AAATTGGCGATTGCCCCGCTTTTTCGTTGGTACCACCAAAATCCTGCGGTTGACCGATACCCAACAGCACGAGTTGCAAATCGTGTCCGTCGCTTCCCCAGACTTTTTGCAATCGTGAAAGTGCGCGTTCATCTTCCACGCTGAAACCTGCGGGGGCGTATATGGTGACGTGTGAGACCCGCTGGTCTCCCAAACAGGATTCACAAAGAAAGTGGGCATGTTGATGACAGCTTGATGAGGGATTTCCCGCCCCGGTTTTTCCTGAAAATGTGAAGGAAGATGTTTCATTCCGGCTCACGCTTTTTGAACAGCCCATCAATATAGTGCGGATTCGCTCGCCGATTGCAATGGCATCGGTAAACAATGGCCGAACACTGCTGGCGATCGCATAACGGGCGACAGTGGGAAGAGTCGAATCCCGCACGACCGTCTTCCGTAGCGGCAGAGAATCGAAAACGGACTTGGGGCGAATATATTGGACAAATTTGCTACCGGGCGGACGGTTCCACCCCGCTTTTCGTAAATCGCCCGTCTCGGCGTGCAAGGCATCGAACAGGGTTGGCGGAAGTCCCGCTTCAATCGTTTGGTGGTCTTTTTTGGAAAGTTTAACTTTCTCGGGATCTTTCCCTTTTTTCAAGGCTTCCTGTTTTTTCTGCTCGATTTTTTCCTTTCGTTCTGAATCCAGCATTTGCTCCCGCCAGGTCAGGTAGTCCGGTGGGGCAACTGTCGCGAGCAGTCGAATCCGTTCAGTCTCATCGCCGTCGTGGCTACCAGCACTGTTTTCCACAGGGAGAGCGTTCGGTTCGCTTTCCCGGTTTTCAATCAAGGTTGCATCGACCCATGACTCGGCTCGTCCGAAGTAGGTCAGATTGGCGAGCAAACGGGAAAGGATTTCGGTCTGCTCTTCATCAAGCGAAACATCCTTCCAGCAGATCGTGACAGCTTTCTCGCGATCCAAAGTGATAAAGGTATCGAAAATTTTTGTCGTTTTATTTTTTTCGCTCTTTTTCTCGATCGGCATATAATGTCGCGTATGTCCCTGTAATGCAGCCGGAAGATGATAGGCAGGCAAGGGCGTTAACGCATCGATCAAATCCCGAATCTGTTCCTCGGGAATGTCAGCACATTTATGATGCCAGACCGAGATCAGGGCGCGAAGAATCCGCCATGGAGCAGGCGGCCACTCGACCGCTCCTTCGTTGACTTGCCTTCCCCAGGGAGTGGCATGCCATCGCCCGGTCAGAAATTTCAGTTGAATCGTAATCATCTTAATCCACAACCAATTCCTTGCGATACCGCGCAAATTTCCAGAAAAGTATGATGAGAACGGCTGTAAAAAACAGCCAAACCGGGGCGCTTACTTTTTGTAGTGCACTTCGGTGACTGGTGGTGACGCAAAATGATCGGAGCAGGATTGGATCAAGCCGGGAAGTTCCTGGGAAAGAGTGGCGAGATCGGGAACGTCATACCCCTCGGGACGTTTCACGATCAATCCACTAATTGGTTCCAAATCGCAGGCGGTTCGCAAACGCAATCCCTCCTTCAAAAACTTCTGAATTTTGAACAGCGACAGCGCAATCAACAAATTCTCGACCTCTTCACCCAGACCATAGCCTCGTAGTTGTGTCAGATCGAGATTGAAAAAAGCGGTGATCTTCTCTGCTGAGTATTCAACACGGTGGAACGGAATGTTTCCATAACCATCTTTAGCATTTCCGTATGTAGTTTTTTCACCTGAGGTTTCTGGTTGAACACGATCAATTTTTGCTCCACCACTTGTTGCTTCAAAAACTTCCTCCGCTTCAATAAACGCGGAGATAAGTCTTGGTAATCGAACAGTTCCTCCAACTTTCACAAGAAATATCCCGTGTAGTAAACTGCAGATATCATACTTAAGCAATGCTTTAATAAGCCTGCTTCTGTTGAACGGCTTATCTTTTTCAAAGCCTATCTCTTGTTTAATTCTCTCAAATTCTTTTGACTCATATATGTAAGGAGAATTGATGCGATGTCCTTCCAATATTGAATTAGTTCGAGTACCATCTTTCAACGTTGAAGCGACATAGGGCAGCCCTTGTAGTTCCTCAATTAGGTTATCCGCTGCTTCGTCCCAACAGACTTCTTCAAGTCGATTGGCCATCGATTGAGCCGATTCGACGAGCAAGGCTTCGTACTCTTCCGCTTCTCCGTTTTCGTTATAGCGAACTCCCGTGAAGGTGGCTGCCCCCAAATCGGGAAAGCCGGTCGGTTGGAATCGCGAACCCTGTATCGGTTTGAGCGGGACTTCAATCAGTAAACGGGGCTGATCTTTCAGGGCGCTAAAATCGAGTGGCATTTTCTATCTCCAGTCGTTAAAAAAATCTGTAAAGGGAAGTTGTTAATGTTAATCGTGATGTAAATCTAGACGTGATGAGCAGTCGGTTCGCTTTCGGTCTCCTGAGGATCTTCCGAGGTATCATCAGGCTCTTCTCTACGGACAACGAGATTCTTCAGTTGTTGTGCCCGGCTTATCCGTATCGGAAACAGCAGCGCTGCAACAGTCCGTTTGGCTTGCCAGTCAGGAGAATCAATCTGTTCAATTGCAGGGGGCAAGCCGGAACCGCGCAACCGACGTGCAGCCAATCGAGTCGCAGAGGCAATATCCCCCGAAGCCGCCCGATGCAAAATTGCAGGCTGAAGTGGAATATTAATTCCCGCATCCAGAGGACCGGGCAAAAAACAGAGCTTCAGCAAAGCATACGGCGCGAAAGGGCGCGGTTCCCGTTTCCCGGCGAGCCTGTTGAGCGTTTCACTTTTGACACTTTTCCAGCGGACGAGAGTCAGCCCGTGCAGTAAACGGTCGATCTTTTTATCATCAACATCCCCTGCAATAAAGGAGGCGATATCGCCCAGCGAAGCCGTATATTTCCCTGCGAGGGGAGCGAATAACGATTCATCTGCCGATTGCTTCCCCAACTTGATAACCTCGACGATTCTTCGTTGTAGCACGCGGGTCATGTTGTGGACCAGGTTTCCTTCCGACCAGACAACATCCGGGTCGCTGTCGTTTTCATTCCATTTGCAGTATCCCGAGTACCAGGTTTTCTGCTCCAATGGTTCAAAATGTCTGCGCAGCGGGCCGATCTTTTCGTGATCCAGCGATGCCAGCGAAGCAGCGAGACGGAATTCGATCTCGCCCCCCTCCGGATAGGCCTGTTCAATCCACCGGGAAGAAAGCGGCGGAATCGGTTTGACTTTTTCCCGCAGTTTGGGAGAAATGGCAACAGCCGACTCGGCTTCGCCTAATGCGATCAACAAGTTCTGGACATCCTGCCAATTTCCGCGTTGGCACATTTCAAGAATCGCCGTTTCGATTTTTCGCAGCGCCCGCCTGGCTGATTCCGGATTGTTTTCATCCTTGGCAACACTGCGAAAACTTTCCAGCCAGGAATCCTTGTCCAGATCAGCTATCAAATTTGCTGTTGGGTGATTTTGTACAACAAACTTTCCCAGTGCTATTGAGAAATTTGCTCGATCCCCATTTCTAAGTTGAAAGCCATATCTCTCAAAATATTGTATGCCGGAATCGACGCCCAATGTTGCGATAGCGCGACCAAAATCGGTTGCATTCTTTGCCTTTCTTTTTCCGATATTTACACGTCCTTCGGTAAATAGTTTTGTAAGCTCATTGCACTTCGCCGGTTTTTTCCACACAGGCACCCAAAGTTCCGGGCGATGGCTCTCTTCGTCCTTTAATGTCGAGGTTCCATATCCAGAACCCATCGCTCGAACACAAAATGGAAAAGCCAGAGAACCACTGTTATGGGATTCCAGCCTTTTTACGCAAGCCCCTGCAAACAGCAATGTTCCTTCCAATAGAAGCAGGTAGTCCCAAGGATTCATTTCAGTTGACCCATCGAATCCATTTGCCGAGTTAGGCCCACCTGTGCAGCTCGGGTCAAAGTGCCCCGGTGTCTGGGAATCGGTATTGTCGGGAGATAATACACCAAAGAGGGAATTATCCAATGCGTGATCCCACTGTCTGTTGATAATGACTTCAACTACCTGTCTGGCGAAACCTGACATGTAGCTGCCACTGCCCTCATTGCCACCAGTTCCAAGCAGAGGAGGAAATTTTACATCATTGTCAAGAAGAACATACGTAGCGTCCAACCAAGCCAAAGCGGTGTCTGGTAGCGATGCACGTAATACGGTCATGAGCTCATAACTTCTTGACGGATCTTTTTCTTGTAGCCCCAGCTTTTTAAGTAAACCAATCGTTTCTTGAATTACATGACGGAAAGTATGAAGACGCTTTTGCGGTGACTTCATGATTTCCTGCAATGCCAAGCGAGCAGATTTCTCAGATGAATCTCCATAAAATCCTGATCGGGCTCCCCAAGGTCCCACAATCGGCGTTGGTTCATACCGTTCCAGAAAGAAGTCGGTCAGTCCCTTTTTATCCAGTGTGGATCGCAACCAGAAACTGTCGTTCTCCCACCAACCTTGCGCCTGGGGATCAACCTGTTCTGAAACAAGACGCAATATGCCCAGTGCCTTGAGGTAGTGTGCCAAGGGGACCGGGGCACAGCCTGCCAGAAGAATGTCGTATCGTTTTTCCGTCATGACTGATCCCCTTCTTTCTTGCTGCCATGCCAGTCTGCGATGCGCACCAACGCTTCCAGATACGCCAGTTGGAACGGGCCATATTGTTCCCGTAACTCCAGTGTGCGGGAAAGCCAACTCGGTCCGGCCTCACTTTCCCCCAGCTCCATCAAATCGAGTTTGAGAGTTGTTTCTGGTAGCAATTCGCCATTCCCGATTTCCATTGCAGGCAGGACATCCCCCTCCCAGATACCCCGTGCAAATTTGATATCAGGGTCTTTCGGGATATTTTCATTCGGCATGCTACGGATACTCATACGCACTTTTCCATGATGGGCCGCGATCAAATAGGCGACCAAATTCGCCTGTTCCTCTCCCTCATGTTGAGACAACCACGCCAACGCACTGGCCAATTCGTGACGAAACCCTCGCCTGGAAATTGCCTGTCCCTCCTGTTCAATGCGGTAGTTGGGAATTCCTCGGCCCCCCGATTTGGCCCACAACGTTCGATGTTCCGGATCGATCTGTTGAATGGTTTCAAAATCTCGCATGGCGTTTTGAAACGCTTCATGCCCTTTGCCAACATCGTGCCACCAGGCTGATCGAGTAACCGCTTCCCACGGAATGCCATCCCCTTCAGATTGCAAGGCAGATTTCAGGTTGTCGGCCGCTTCCGCGACATCCCGTAAGTGATCCGGCAAGGAGAGCGGCTGGCTTCCGAGGTCATCACGATCCATCGCCTCCCGCTGAAGATGACCATGGAGGGAAAGGACACTCGGTTTATGTTTTGGTTCGCCCGTCCAACCCATTTGTTGGTCGTACCCCCCGGCATCAACAGAAAACAGAAGTGTCATCCCTGGGCGAATCGCATTCGGTTCTACCACATCCCAACAGGAATCGAGCGGGTTCCATGTGTAACATCGATCCCCTTTTTTCCGGTTCTTCTCCACGAACCCGTTTTTCCCTTGCAGCATCCCAACAGGAACGGAGCAGAGTTCTTCGTGCATTGGGGGAGGAAATTGTTCTTCATCGACCGGCGGAACATCCTGAGCAGGTTCCTTGTCCCAATCGCGCCAGTAAACTTGCACGTCGGTGTCTTGTGAATCCCGTATGTAGCGGGAGACATCCAGATCATTACCAGCCAGATCGGGAGTGGTATCGAACAGATCAAGCAAGTCTTTTTTACGAAGAACGTGTACGACCGGGTCGGTCTGTTTGTGCTGCACTTTGTTCAATGAAGAAATTCCGACATCTTCCAACTTCAACAAGTGTTCGCGGGAGAGTGCCAGTTCTTCCTCAAGGTAAGGCAAGCAGAAGTCCTTCTTTTTTGTGTCGATATCAATCCAGTAAACAGCAGCAGGCGGTCTTCCTTCAACCCCGCACGTGCCGCGACGATTGCAGCGACCGAACCGCTGAACCATCGATGAAAAGGGAGCCAGTTCGGTAATCAGAGTGGTGGCTGAGAAATCGACTCCCGCCTCGATCGCCTGTGTGGCGATGACAATCCGACCAGGGCCATTGGGGGCAACTGTTGTTTCATCGAGTGCCTGCTGTTGAACCTCTGCACGATCGGCTGGACGGAATCGGGAATGAATCAAAAATACATCGGGAGCTTCTTCCCGTCTGGCCAACAACTTTTGGATTGCACTATATGTGCTTTGGGTTCTGGGAACGCGATTCAGAACAACAAGCGTGATTGTGCCCCGCTTATGGGTTTCAATTACTTGCTCTGCCAACTTGGTGGCATAGTTTTTTTTGCTTTCCTGGCTCAATGCCAACGGGAGACGCTGCAGTGGTTTGTTGGCATCGATCAGGTTGCGAATGGCTGGTTCATCCTCATCCTTCGCCGACAGAGAGAGAACGTCCCGTTCTTGGATCGCATCCTGATGATCAACCGTCTGAAGCGACTGCAGATTCATCGTGGCTGACATCCACAACGTCTGACAGTTCCCAAACACATTCAATTTGTGACGCAAACCTTGCAGTTGGGCAGAGGTCGTCAAGCCGACTCCCATCAACTGCGTTTCATCGAGTACCCACAGAGCATCGTTATTCAACATCGCAAAATGAATCGGCCACCGATACCTGCTCATTCCGTAACCACGATTCAGTGCCCGGGAAAGAAGCATATCTTGCGTGCCGATGAGAATGGCCTCCTGCTGGGGCGATTCATCCCAATCAGACGCCTGTTCGCCTCCCATCAGCAAATGCAGTTTGACTTCATTCTCAAGCCCGAGATTCTTCAACCACTGAGCCGTTGCGTCTTGGGTCTGTTCCACCAGTGTTCGCATCGGCAAGCAATAGACTAACCGGCGAGGCGTCTGCTTGCGGACAGATTCGCTGGCAAAACGCCTGCGATACAACCACCCCAAAATAATCGCTGCGGTTTTGCCAGTGCCCGTGGGAACCTGCAAAACTTGCGGCAGTTTTTCGCAAGCCAACAGTTCCTCCTGATAGGGATAAGGCGAAAATCCCGTTGCTCTCTCGTAAAATTCATTCATTCTGTGTCAGACAGTCCAGTTTATGGTAGCACTACGATCAGGAATACTTGCGGTCATCTAACTTGCCGTTCATTGTGAACACAAGGTGCCCGGTTTGTAAAGCGATTCGAAAATTTTGATGCATCCATTCCGCTGGGTTCGTTTTGGTGGACAACACCCAACCAATAAAAACATGATTGTGAGTTGCGTTAAAAAAAGTAATCGCGGTCGAATAACAATACGGGCAAAAAGTGTGCTGGCTGGTTCTCATTGGCTCGGTCTCGAACAAGAGTGATTTTGTTCAAAAAAGCCGTCCGGAAATGTCAGAACAAGAAAAACAGCTCATAGTCCTGGTCTGCCCCTTCCTGCCATCCTTGTTCCCAAAGTTGTGCTTCAGAAGAACCAGCTTGATAAGGGCAATCCTGAAGACTCGCTCCATTCTGGTAGGCTTCGTATCCTTCTTCATAAGGTGTCATGAGCGGGTAAGCCCTTCTACACTGTTGACAGTAAAATGTTCCACTGCAGACGCAAATTTATAACCTCATCTTGCTCACGGCGGTTCGCACAGACCAAACAGGCCAGCCGTGTCGGGACAATTTGAGATCAATCAAACCGTCCTGAAAGCCGGCAGCCCGTCCGCGTGTGATTCAAAGCAAGCCGCGTGCCAAAAGAGTGGATTATGCACGAAACGCTGTTATGACTTCCATTTCCCAGTAACATTTAGTCGCTTCAATTGTGCATCAAGTGTCTGGTAGTTTTTGATTCCCAACAGTTGAGCCGCTTTCGTTTTGACGCCGCCCGCTTCATCCATCGCCCGCTGCAAATATTCTCGATGTATTGTGTTTAAATACTCATTCAGATCAAATCCGTCTCCCAACGGGTGAAGAACAAGAGAGGATACCCCACCGCCGGAATCCGACATTTCCCCCAAGGCGGCGGCGAGTTCCCGGCGACCAATTTTTACCCCGTCCGTTAAAATAGCCGCTTGTACCAGCACATTATTC
>JALWSL010000141.1 GCA_027080405.1 Planctomycetaceae bacterium | reverse complement strand
GTTGTTGGGGCAGGATACATTCCACGAAGCGCCCTGCTGGAACAGATCAGAATCCTCATCTATCAGGTTGTATCCAGGCGGGCGCCATCAGTTCTCCCGCTTCTGAGAGCGACCCGTCTTACCGATTTGTACAAAAAATTGAATGGCAAAAATTCAAAAATCGAACTGACTCCGGAAGCGGTTGATTATCTGCACGATATCTATCGGGATTCGAACAGGCAACTGGAGCAGATTCTCGGGTATTCGTTGCCGGAATGGAGTCATGGTCAGATCAGTTATCAAAGGAGTGCCTGATGCGCATCGTCTATATTCATCAATACTTCAACACGCCTGAGATGTCGGGAGGGACGAGGTCTTTTGAAATGGCCCGTCGTCTGGTTGCGGCGGGACACGAAGTTCACATGGTAACATCCGACAGAAAACAGGCCCCCTCTGCCGGGAAAGAATGGCGGGAAACAGTCGAAGCAGGTATTCATGTCCATTGGCTTCCGTGCCATTACAATAACCAGTTGACCATTCCCCAGCGGTTGAAAGCCTTTTCCCGCTTTGCCGTGAAGGCGTGCCAGAAAGCGAAATCCCTGAATGGGGACGTCGTTTTCGCCTCCAGCACACCCTTGACGATCGGGATCCCCGGCGTTTATGCGAGCCGAAGCAGTCATGTTCCGTTGGTGTTTGAAGTACGGGATTTATGGCCAGCCGTTCCGATTGCCATGGGGGTCTTGAAGAATCCGATCGCCTGTTTCGCAGCGAAGCGGCTGGAACGATGGATCTATCGACACTCCAGTGAAATAGTCGCTCTCGCTCCGGGTATGCGCGATGGAATTCTCGCTCAGGGAATTGCTCCGGAAAAAGTTCATGTGATTCCCAACAGTTGTGATTTCGATCTGTTCCGCGTGCCTGAAGAACTGGGGAAGGAATTTCGTTCCCGATACGAATGGCTTGGGAACAGACCGATGATTTCCTACACTGGAACGCTGGGGCGGGTCAACAATGTCCAATACATGGCGCAGATTGCCTCTCATGCGCTGAAGATCAACCCGGAACTTCGTTTTGTTGTTGTTGGCAGCGGAGCCGAGCAGGAAGCGGTTGCAGCGGAGGCTCGAAGACTTGGCGTTCTCGACCTCAATTTCTTCATGCTGGGACAACTGCCGAAAAAGGAGATGCCGGCGATCATGTCTGCTTCGACCGTCTGTACATCCTTCGTTTCAGAAATTCCCATTTTGAAGGATAATTGTGCCAACAAGGTTTTCGACTCTCTGGCGGCACAGCGTCCCATTGCCGTGAATCACGGCGGCTGGCTGGGAGAGTTGATCGAGGAGCGAAACTGCGGGATTCAACTTCCCAATGCCGATGCTGCAGAGGCGGCCCGACTGTTCAATCAGAGGTTAACCGATGAAAAATGGCTGGCGAACGCACGAAAAGAAGCCGTCCGCCTGGGAGAAGAACAGTTCAATCGGGATAAACTGGCGGCCCGGTTGGAATCGGTTCTGAGAAGGGCCGTGGGAGAAGTTAATCATAAACAGCAGATCGAAAACGCAAAAAAAGCGGCATAGATCTGCATACCGATGTGATAAACTGATGGTGACGTCTAACTAGAACAACTGACGAGTGTTGAATGGCACGTGTCGAGTTCACGGAATTCAATGCCGTTCAACAAAATAGTACGACGGCGGTAGATGATATCGGCGGTAGATGATATTTTGCCGTCAGGGCAGAGCCTGAAAAGGCGATCATTTTCAGGGATTAACATGTTTTTCAATTGGGTACTCAATTCAGTTTTGCTTTGCATTGGCGTTCTCGGAAGCATCTGGTTCTGGCCGGCTTGTGTGAATCGTCTTTACAGCTTGCCGATCCCCTGCAGTCGACTTGATCGGCTTCGCAAAATACATGATGTCGCGATGCCCCTTGTCCCGATTCTGCTTCTGGTCAGTATGATTCAACTCAGTAACCAGAGTTCGCAATCGACACCGGCTGCCGTTGCGATTTTGACGCAACCGGGCTGGTGGTCAATTCCCTGGGCGATTTCTCTATTCGGATTTGGTGGCCTGTTGCTGACAATTTCAACAAGACTGTTGCGAGCCTCTCCTCCCGGTTATCAGGTCTGTTCCCGTGAAATAATCGATGTTGAAGACGAACTCGGCTACTCTCCCCAAGGGGAGGGACCACACCGGGAAATGTTGAAGGTGCCCGGCAACCAGATATTCACTTTTGAGGCGAACGAAAAAAAGTTCCATTTCCCGCGACTTCACAAAGACCTGCATGAAATCACGATCCTGCACCTGAGCGATCTGCATTTTATTGGTACGATCGACCGTCCCTATTTCGAAAAGATCTGCGAACGGGCAGCGAGTTGGAATCCGGATTTGATCGTGTTCACCGGAGACCTGATCGATCGGCAGGAACTGATTTCGTGGCTGCCTCACACTCTGGGAAAGTTGCGCGCTCCGTTGGGCTGCTATTACATTCTGGGAAATCACGATTGGCACCTGGATTGCGGGCCGATCCGTCAGCAGATGTTGGAACTAGGCTGGCAGAACTGCGCAGGCCGTGTTCTGGAAACAAAGTATCACGACGGGATCATTCAGATTGGCGGTGACGAACGCCCCTGGATGGGACACGCCCCAACTTTTGATACCGAACAGAACAACGCATTCAAACTGCTGCTTTCGCACACACCGGACAATTTCCCGTGGGCACAACGGCACGGAATCGACCTGATGCTTTCCGGACACAATCACGGAGGGCAGGTCGTTCTTCCGATTATCGGGCCACTTTATTCCCCCAGCAAATACGGGGTCAGATACGCGGATGGCGAATTCTACTCGGCTCCAACAACCTTGCACGTTTCCCGCGGTGTATCCGGGAAACATCCACTACGAATCAACTGTCGCCCGGAAATTACACTGATCCATCTGCTAAAAAAAACGGAAACCGTTGAAAGCAGAGAGGCGCAGACCGCCCTTGAAACTCCGCTGGTGTGTGCAGCGGAGGCGTAAAACATCACGCCGAAGACGGGATCCCGACATCATCTCCCCATGCCGCAATTTCCCGTGCCGCCGCCTTCTTCGCTGCCGCTTTCTGCGTTAATGCTTTCCTTGAAACTGTTACGGCAGGTTCAATTACCGGCGAGTTCGGATTGCTGGTGTGTGCCAGCAGAATCGATCAACCGGTGTTCCGAGTTTTTTTCGGTGCGGAAACATGAACCCGGTAATTCGTGTGGCCGAGGGTTTCGTCAAGCTCCCTGCAGAGACTATCACTGACGGAAACTCCCAAAGTCGGGGCAGAGAGTGTCGTTCGAATGTGGAAGTCGGTACTGTCCGGGTCTGGCGTTTCCACGACAATCACAATACTTGTCTTGCCGGGGTACTTTTCAAGAACGCGACGGACTTTTTTCATATCTTCTTCGGTGTGAAAGCCGTGTCGAAACTTGATGGCCAGATGCTGGGTCATCTGTTTTTGTGCCGCCTCGATTGTCAGCAACCTGTTGACGACGATATTCGGCTCCCGTCCCCTGCGATCCACTCGTCCCTGGATGATGCAGATTTCATCGGGCACAACCATTTCCTGGTAACGGACATAATCATCCGGCCAGAGGATACAGCGAACAATGCCATCGGAATCTTCCAGATCGAAGTTGACATATCTGCTGTTTCCATTTCGAGACGGTTTTTTGGTCGTCGCTTTTTTGATGGCACCGATCATTCCGCCAATCAGCACTTCGGAACCGTCTTCGATTTCCGCCAGATCTTTCGTTGTATGCGAAACAAGTGGTGCCAGCTGGTCAGCGAATTCCGCCAACGGATGCGATGTCAAATAGAAACCGAAAATTTCTTTTTCGCAGATCAGTTTCTGCCCATGAGTCCAATCCGGTGCATCGGGAATTGTCGGAAGCATTTCCTCATTTTCTTCGCTCTGTTCGCCACCGCCAAACAGGCTGCGCTGTCCACGCTGTCGATCCTTGAATTTCCGCGCAGCCATCTGAATCGCCATTTCCACGCACATCATATGCTGTTCGCGATTCGGTCCGAATACATCGAGTGCGCCGGCTTTAATCAGAATTTCCAGAACACTTTTGGTGAGGATCTTCGGATCGACCCGTTCGCACAAATCGAAGATATTCTTGAAGGGGCCGTTTTTCTCACGTTCCTCGACAATTTCCAGTACAACATGCTCTCCCACTCCCTTGATGGCGGCCAGTCCGAATGAGACGGCATCGCCAACAACCTTGAATTCGACATGGGACATGTTGATATCGGGCGGCAAGATGTCGATATTCATACGCCGACAATCGTCGGTGTGCTCTGAAATGCGATCGGAGTTTTCCATCCCGCAAGAAAGCAGTGCCGCCATGAACTCAGGGGGATAGTGCGCTTTCAAATACGCCGTTTGATACGCGATCGCGCCATAAGCGGTGCTGTGCGACTTGTTGAAACCGTAACCGGCGAATTTTTCGATCAGTTCCCACAACGTCTGAGCGACCTTCTGGTCCATCCCCTGTTCCCGGGACCCTTCGATAAACTGGTCATGGAAAACCGCGATGATATCGAGTTTCTTTTTGCTGATGGCCTTGATGCATCGGTACGCGGAAGAAAGTTCGATTCCGCCGACGCGATTAAGAATCCTCATCACCTGTTCCTGATAGACCATCACGCCGTAGGTCTCTTCAAGAATTTCATCCACAATCGGGTGCACCGTTGGTACCGGCTGCCGACCGTGTTTGACTTCGACGTACGTTCCCACCATTCCCCCTTCCAAAGGTCCCGGGCGGTACAAGGCCGAGGTCGCAATGATGTCTTCAAATTTGTCCGGCTTCATTTTGGTCAGCAGATCGCGCATCCCGCCCGATTCCAACTGGAAAATACCTTTCGTTTCTCCCCGCTGCAAAAGCGCGAATGTTTTTTCGTCATCGAGCGGAAAATCGATGGGACGCATGGTGAAATCGGGATGGTTTTCTTTCACATTTTTCACAGCTTTGTCGAGAATGGTAAGATTTCTCAACCCGAGAAAGTCCATCTTCAGCAGACCTGCCCGCTCCACATCGGTCCACTGGGTGATAATATCCGTCTTGCCCGTGATGCGCTGTAGCGGAACATATTCATCTAGCCGCTTGTCACCAATGACAACACCGGCCGCGTGCGTTCCTACATTTCGGGCCAATCCTTCGAGACTGTTGGCGTAATCGAGCATTTCCCTGATTTGCGGATCCTGCTCATACTGCTCTTTCAGTTCGGGAGTGGTGTCGATTGCTTCCTGAAGTTTGATCCCCAGTTGCTCCGGTATCATCTTGGCAATTTCGTTGACGCGATGCAGGGGAACATCGAGAGCCCGTCCGACATCACGAAGTGCCGCCTTGGCCTTGAGCGTGCCGAAGGTGCCAATTTGAGCCACACTTTCCTCACCATACTTCTCTTTGACATAGTCGATCACCATTTGCCTGCGGTCTCTACAAAAGTCGATATCGATATCGGGGGCTTCCGAGCGGCTCGGATCGAGAAAGCGTTCGAAAAGCAGATCGTATTTGATCGGGCAGACATCCCCCATACCGAGCAAATACGCGACCAACGCTCCACAGGCAGAACCACGGGCGGTGCATGGAATGCCCTTCTCCCGGGCAAAATGGACAAAATCCCAGACGATCAGGAAGTAACTGCTGTATCCCATTTTTTCGATGACAGCCAATTCCGTTTCAAGCCGATCGAGATAGATTTGAGCAGGATCATCGCCGTATCGCCATTTGATCCCTTCCAGACAGAGTTCGCGCAGATAGTCAACATCGGTCTTGCCCGCGGGAGGGGTGAAAACAGGAAAGTGCCGGGCTTTCAAATCGAGTTCGATATCGCAACGGTCCGCAATTTCCTGACTGCGGGAGACGGCTTCCTCACAGTGTGGAAAAGCGGCGTACATCTCTTCGGGCGTCCGCAAATGAAACTCATTGCTGTCGAGCTTCATCCGCTTTTCATCGTTGATCGTGGTACGAGTATTGACACACAAGAGAATCTCGTGGGCCGGGGCATCTTCCCTGTTCAGATAATGGGCGTCGTTTGTGGCAACCAGCGGGAAGCCGAAGCGATTCGCCAGATCGATTGTGCGATCCATGCATTCCTTCTGGATTTGTACTCCCGAATCCTGAATTTCCAGATAGAGTCGATCCCCAAAAACTCTCTCGTACCAGCGCAACAGTTCTTCGGCCTGATCCTGTTTGTCAGCCAACAGATAATGGGAAAGCTCACTGGAGGCACAACCGGAAAGGCAGATAATCCCTTCGCTATGGTCTTCGAGCAACTGTTTATCGATGCGGGGCTTGTAGTAGAATCCTTCCAGGTAGGCGACCGAAGCCATCTTGACGAGATTTTTGAATCCGACCTTGTTCTGTGCCAGCAACGTCAGATGAAAACTCGCTTCTTTCATGCGGGACGCACTACGATCGGTTCGCTTTCCCGGTGCAATGTAGGCTTCATAACCGAGTATCGGATTCACCTCGGAAGCTTTGCATTTCTGATAGAACTCGAGCGCACCGAACAGGTTGCCATGATCGGTAATGGCCAACGCATTCATCCCGTTCGCTTTCACTTTCTCAAGCATATCGGGGATACGATTGGCTCCATCAAGCAGACTGTAATGGCTGTGACAGTGTAAATGGGCAAATGGACGGGACTCGGCAGCAGGTTCTGAGCTCATATCGATCCTCAAAGAGCGAAAGCGGTTCCATCGAAATCGTCCCCCGTCGGAGAACAATTCCATTCTATCGACTGAATCGATTCCGGCAAGAGAACCCAGCACGGCTGGTCTGTTCTGACCACCGTAACCAAATTGAGATTTTCAAGAGTTTTCACACCGTTCGTAAGCTTTAACCGTTAGTCGCACAAATCGCTCTGCAGACTGCAAGAATTGATGCTGTTACCCGTTACCCAATCGAGATCGGCTAACACAAACCAGATAACGCGGAAATCGACAAGCTGATAAGTTCCCGGCTATTCTTGCCTCGGTTCATCGATCCGGTCCGCTTATCCGATTCAGATCAGGAACAGCCCTGTCGGCGTTCAAGCATGTTGATGTTTTGATGGCATGGCGTTAGGATGGTGCGGAGTTACCACAGTAGAGATGCGGGGGTCGTGTTATTCTTCTGCTTTGACTGGTTTTAATCGACAATGGATTGACGAGGCTCTTCGATCGAGACACTTTCCTGATCAAGACGGGGTTGCAGGACTCCGCTGCGGTGGTCGTTTGCGATAATCATTCCAGAGCGTTCCAGGTTGAGCCAACTGACAAGGGTGATCGATGTTTTTTCACAATTCTCGCCGTCGGGTGTTGATGTTTCTATTGTTGCTGCTATTCGGCACTGTCTCGGAAGCGGGGCTTCCCAAGCTGACGACGCTCAGTGATGCGAGCCTTCAATACAATGTGCCTGCCAGGCATTATGTGGTTCTTCGTCGCGGAGAGATCGAGGCGATCATCGCTGACAACAGTGCGATTGATGACGAGGTACTCCCCCAACATCGTGCAGGCTACAGCGGGGTTGTCTCACTTACCCATTCCAGGCAGAAGCGGAATATTTTCGTGCCAGGGATTGCCGGGCTGAACTTCGAACATATTCACGATGGGACGACTCAGGATCGCAAAATTCTTTTTGAACCGCGCCACGCGCCGATGGAATTGCGCGTCATCAACGATCATGTCGCGGAGTTGTATCAGGCCCCTACTCCGCATTGGGGACTCGAAAGCTGTTTGCGTTACGAACTGCTTGATAACGGCCTCATCGAAATGACATTCGAATGTATTCCCCGTCGTGAGACTTTCAAAAATGGTTACATCGGACTGTTCTGGGCCAGTTATATTCATCAGCCCGAATCGCTTGATATTCATTTCAAGGGGATCAAAGACGAAGGGATCAGAAACGAAGCGCTCCAAAAAAGAGCGATCAGCAACGGCAGCAGCAAAATCGGTTGGATTCGTGGTATCACTCCCGCACACGGTACGCGGGCCACACACCTCGGAATTGACGACCATCGAACGTTCAAACACGATCCGGATTTCCCGCTTTCTCTTGTTTTCAACCGTTCCAATTATCGCTACGCGCAACCCTGGTATT
>JALWSL010000140.1 GCA_027080405.1 Planctomycetaceae bacterium | reverse complement strand
GCACGATCCCGGTGAACAGATCTGATAAAAGGAGTTGGCCGGGAAGCGGCGTCGTATGAGAAATGGAAAAACTTTCCGAGAAGGGGAGGTTGTTGATCGAACCTTGCGCCATCTGGTACGCAGGCCCGGCAGCCATGCGTACCGACTGATTCAATGCGGGCAAGTACTGGTTGGTATCGAGAACGATATCTCCTCCCTGTCCGTTGCGACTTCGCTCGAACAGGCGGGGCACCTGCCAGGGGGAGAGAAACGCGTACTGCTTCTGGGCGACCATCCATGTGGGATCGCCTGCAGATCGAACCGCATTTTGTACCGCTTTGTAGAACAGCAACTGAGCCTGGTTTTCGGGCTCAGGCTGGTCGATGACCACAACACTCGGGCGATAACTGCGCAAGTCCCGTACCAGATGCGAAAGGACAATTTCAGAAAGCTGGCCGTCGGTGGCGGCATTCCAGCGCTTGATGAGCAGGTTCCGATTGTCCGATAACCCGGGAACATCGAGCGGCAATGCCCAGTCGATCGTACTGATGCTTCCGCCGGTCTGGACAACGGCCTGATATTGCCGAAGATCGTCGGATACCACTGCGCGATCTTCTCCACTTTGGTCTTCGCGGCAATAGTTGATTATTCCAACACGGTAACCGTGATGCCCACCGTATCGGGCAGTCAGACAATACGAAGCAGAATTCATTCCGGTCGTGAATTGCAACAGCGCAAGTCGGCGTGATTGATTCATGCTGTTTTGCCAGCTTTGTCCTCCATCAACCGTTTTCAGGATGATCCCGAATTCACAGGCAGCCCAGCCATTTCGGGAATCCGAAAAGTGAATCGCGTTTATCGGGATCGTGATGCCTGTCGGTGAGTGGTTCCAGCTTTTACCATTGTCGTGAGAATACCAGATGGCAGAACCGGGGTGCCCCGCAATCCAGACGGAGTTTTCGTGAGTCGCCACCGCTCGGAAATCGAATAGCGTCGATAGATCGGCAGGTAAATCGCCTTTTGGTTCCTGCCAACTGGCACCGCCGGGAGAATACCGCACCAGTCCGCCATCTCCAACCAACCATCCGCGAGCCCCCTGGTCGATCGTGAGGTCATGCACTCCTTTCAGTCCAAAGTTCAACGACGTATCGTTAATCAGGCGCGTTCCGCCAAGCATGCCGACTTGCCCGAGAGAACCCGCAACCACTCCACTTGTTGGTGAAGCGAAATCGGCGCATCGCCAATTGTTTCGATGGGAAGATTCAACCACACGCCAGCTTTTTCCGCCATCTGATGTCTGCCAAATGCCGGATATCCCTCTGGTTGTCGATTCGCCACAAACAACCCCCTGTTGGAAGTCGAAGAACTGCACGTGATAGATCATTCCCACACCCTGGGGAATTACCGTTTCCCAACTCTGCCCTCCATCTTTGGTGTGCAGGATCACGCCACGAGTTGTCAGTCCATTCAAACCGACTTGCCCGCCTGCAATCCAGCCGATGCGGTCAGTGAGAAAACAGAGCGATTGCCAATTCGAATCAACCGGCGAATCGAGGAAGTTCCAGGTTGTTCCTCCATCTTCGGTTTTGCGAATCGTTCCGTGGTCTCCGACGGCGTACCCGATTTTTGTCCCGACAAAAGTCAAATCATGAAGGGCGGCGTCTTCCTGCAGACTGCGCAGATAGCTCGCCATGTATTGCTCCTGCGGAACCTTTCCGTTTCCGGAAAGCACCTTCTCCTGCGATAACGCAACAGGCAAAGCGCAAAAAACGGCGGCGAGAGTCAGCACGAATCGTATCAACTGTAAGCGATACCGCATGGGAAATCCTTTTCCGACAGGGGCGAACCGAAGAGGGAACTTTTTCTGTTCCGGTTTATTCCGGCAGGTCGATCTCCGGTGTGTTCATGACCTCTTCGTGTCCTCGCAGTTCGAGAACACTTCGTTTGAGATAACGATGTCCTTCTTCGAACCGGGGGAGTTCGTTGCGAAAGGCTTCATGAGTTTCCACAATCA
>JALWSL010000139.1 GCA_027080405.1 Planctomycetaceae bacterium | reverse complement strand
GACCATGCGTTCGTCGGCGACCATTTCGCTGATCGACCAGCCGTTTTCGTCATCATCGGACTGAGGTGTTGTATTGTAGAGTTGGATCGCTTTTTTCACGATTCCCAATTTCTTTTTGGGTAATCCCAACTCGGCTGCGACCTCCTCTGCCGTCGGTGTCCTGTTGAGCCTGTCCGAGAGCAGAGCCGTCGCCTTTCGCCATTTTGAAAGCAGTTCCACCATGTAAGCCGGGATGCGAATCGTCTTCGCACAATTGACCAACGCCCTTTTGATTGACTGTTTGATCCAGTAGCTGGCGTAAGTGCTGAATCGTGTATCCATGGTCGGATCGAAACCTTCGACGGCCCGCAAAACGCCCAGATTTCCTTCTTCAATCAGATCCTGCAACGGAAGTCCTTTACCGGTGTAGCCCCGTGCGATATTGACGACCAGGCGCAGATTGGCACGAACCATTCGATCGCGTGCAGCCATATCACCTTCTGCAATCCTGAAAGCGAGTTCCTTTTCTTCTTCTGCAGTCAGCAGATCTGTTTCGTTAATCTCACGCAAATAGGTTTCCAGCGGATTCTGGACGGCGGAAGAAGAAAGCCTGCGGCGGGATTTGTTTTTTTTCGTTGCGGTGACCATGTTAAGGATTGTACCTTCCGAAATAGGCTGGAAACCAATCGTCGTGATTTCCAGAAGTCATGCAATTCCAGGGGGATCGTCTTGTGCAACAGATCCAATCTGTTCCGGTTTACTTCACACAGGAGATATCGACCCGATTCCGGAAAGACTCAATCATCAGGGAGGCCCATTCGTTGAAATTGGAAGAGGCCCGGCAGTGAAAGCAATCGTACCGGGAGTTCGTGATGTGACGCTCCTGACAGGTGACGACAGGCTTTATCAGTGTTTGCGATTGCGCCTATTATCATCATGGACGGGTCGTAACGGATGGGAGACGCTTGCCCCGTTCCGATCCTGCCGGTTATACGCATTCGCAGTGCGTATTATATTGAAGATGAAAGCTGTCACACCCTGGCAGCATTAAGCAGACCAGCTCCAGAGTATGCACCTGCCAGTTTCAAACAGGGCAGTTAGGAACCTGCCCTGCCATTGCTGCTCTGTTCCAGATTGGAGGTTGAATCAAGACTACTTTCAGCTTCACTTCTTAATTTTTGGATTGGCGCATCAAAATAGTGCGACAACGGAGGATGGATCACGAAAAGACAACCCCCAACTTATGGCCTGAAAAGGCTCTATTTTTTGAAGGGGTCCGGATATTTTCTGAACGGATCCGGATAGGAAGAAGGCTCGGAACCGGAAGCGGGTTGAATCTTGTTTGTCGTGGCTGCACTGGCCGGCGATTGGCTTTGTGCGGGTGACTGTTTTACAAGTGAACCTGCATTCAAGGTCTCTGAAGTGAAGATCGGCTGTCCCAACGCATACTGCTCGGGAGCGGTTTCGTATTCCTTGTAGGCTTCCGGAAGCATTGCCTGCAGATCGGCTGCTCGGTGCTCGTCGGACGGATGGGTTGACATGAACTCCGGTGGCTTATCACCATTTTGCTGACTGAATCGTCTCCAGAACCTGGGGGCTTCGGTGGGATCGTAGCCAGCCCGAGCCATGAGCATCAAACCGATCTGATCTGCTTCCGATTCCTGTTTACGACTGTAAGGGAGCGTGAACCCGTACTGCGTCCCGATCCCGTACAGGGCGCGAATTCGATCCCGCTTTTTCTGCTCCCGATTTCGCGATGCGTATTCGACGACCCGTCCAAGACCATTGATAATGCTCTGTTGTGTCATTCTCTCCCCACCGTGCCGGGCCAGTGCATGGGCAATTTCATGGGACATCACCACAGCCAACCCAGCTTCATTTTCGCAGATCGGCATGATGCCTTCATAGATTGCGACTTTCCCACCCGGCAAGGCAAAGGCATTCATTGTCGGGGAGCTGATCACGCGAAATTCCCAGTCGTAATCATCTTTTCCCGAAACCGCAGCAATCCGTTTC
>JALWSL010000138.1 GCA_027080405.1 Planctomycetaceae bacterium | reverse complement strand
AACCGACTCCGCAAAAGGTTCGGACACAAAAACCCGGATATTAAAATTGAAATAGTGGATGCGAATGGCTTCCTGGAGGCTGTTCGCGTTATCGTTGGTGATCGCGAGAATGGTATCAATCTGTTTTCGCACCTTTGTGTCCGACTCTCCCCGCTTGCTGTCCTGTTCGTATCCCTCAAGGTTCTGAAGTAGTTGCCTTAAAGCGGGCCGCAATGCCTGACGCTGATTCGGGTTTTCTTCCAGCGTGACCAGTACCGCCTGCAATAGCGAAACCCTGCGTCGGAGTTTTCCCCCTAGATCGGCCAACTCATCGAAAGCGGGAGCGTAATCGGAATCGGTAAGTGCCTCGTCGATGATGTCGACTTGCTCCTGCAATTTCTCCAAAGCGTCTTTCTGTTCGGACAGAGACGGGTTCTCTGAACGGTAAATACGATCGAGCAGGCGGATCGTCTCATCTTTCCATTCCCCCCAGGTATCCGGCAGGGAGGCAAAATCGCTTTCTGAAAGTCCCGCAGGCTTTTCATGAGGCAGCAATCCCGTCAACCCGATATCCTGTGCCAGGGAAACCGTTTGCACGGAAAGCAGGAACAGTAGAGCCATGGTGCCTCGGGCCATCAATGCGAAACTTCGTTGAGTTCCGAAGTAAGCTGTTTTCGTTTGTTGGAAGAAACTCATTTTTCAATCCTTTTTCGCCTGTACAGAACTGCCTTCAGTGTGAAACAGCTTTTGTTAAAGTAAGTATCGTCATATTAAAGCGTTAAATTCGATTGATCTACGAAACCAAAGCGACGTTGCCCTTCTTTGATGAAGTCCCGCTCAAGCTGTATGCTCTGATTCGAATGGTGTAAGCCGGACGCCTCATCTCTTCTCCAGCGTCTCTGACGAACCCCCGGCCTATTCAGCGTTTGTCCACATTTGTTTCCTGGCACCCGGAACAGACCAATCGCCAAGCTCCCCAGATGCCGCATATATCCTACATTTACTACTTGTTCCGTCAATGGCTCGGTCAGCATGATCCCTGGAACTTCCCAAAATAACCGAATACAGATGCCCCGGCTGCATGCTGGGCGGGTAGAGGTATCAAGTGGTATCAATCGGGCAACTGTGAACTGAGCCGAAATGGAAGATCGTTTTTTTCGAGGCATAGAGTCGATTGAAGGAATCTCGGGGCGGAAAATCTCGTAAATTGCACCACGGAAAGATCGCGGGGTTGAGAGTTTCACGCCGAATGGAAACAATGACATCATGGGAGAACAGGGTTTGGGAAGAGTCCTGCAAGCTGCCCGACTCCAACATTTGTGAGTATCTGTAAAAAGGCGTTGCGTTATGAGTATGCCAACAAGTTGCGCAAGGCGATAATGATGACTGCGAGCAACACAAAAACAAGGCAGGGGTTTCGCTTGCGCAAAACAAAATCGAATGACAAGCAACAAGGTTGGTCTTTACGATGCGTTTGCGGAACCGAGATGGCTGGCCTCCGCGAACAGGAAGCACAGCAGGTTTGCTGCCCCAATTGTGAGCGGGCTCATTTCATCCTCCCGATTAATCCCTATCCTGAACCAAAACGCGTAAAGAAAAAGCGAAAACGCAGGCGAAGAAATGGGGAGTCGTTAAAAAAAGTTGCCCTGCGAAAAGGTGGAGATCTCTGGAAGCGGGCGCGTCAAGGTGTGCATCGCTTGACGGTGGGGGCTTTTCGTCGACTCGTCTCCGCATTTGTTTCCGTGCTGACGGGCATACGAAATTGGTTCACACCGTTGCGAACAGCCATCAGTTTGCTGGTTCTTATTTTGGGATTTGGGGGCGCGTATGGTTATCGCCAACAGATGCGTGCCCATGCGTTGCAGAGACTGCGAAACTCGATCACACAAGGAGAGCGGGCACTTCAGCAGCAGGAATGGAATGAAGCGACGGAACAGTTCCAACTGGCAGCTGAAGCTGTCGAACAATTGGGACGTCAGGATCAACTAGCCCGGAAGGTGATTCAGAAAAATCGGGA
>JALWSL010000137.1 GCA_027080405.1 Planctomycetaceae bacterium | reverse complement strand
ATACAAAAACTGCTCGATACAGCAAAAACCGCAGCCGTTTGAGTGAAGTCCTTTGCGAGACAAGACGCGATAACCTCAGTGGTTGACAACCGGTCGAAACAGAACGGAAAAACCGGGAAGTTTGCATCTTCCGTTTCACACTTATTACCAGGTGACCGAACGGAGGGGAATCAGAACGGTGGCCAACCAGAACGGAAGGCATAACGGTTTATTCCTGTTCCTGTTTGGCTTCTGCCATTTTCAGTTGTCGCATTTTCCGATACAGGTTGGAACGATGCAAGCCGAGCATCCGGGCCGCTGCAGTCATATTCCCTTTCGATCTGGCGATTGCAAGACGGATATAGCGCTGTTGGAAATCAAGTGTCGCTTCGGCCAATCCTTCGGAGGCGGAAGCGTTACTGCCCTCCATCTCCATACCACAAAGTAGTGCGATATTTTCGGGCGAGATTTCATCGCAACTCCCGACGAACGCGAGTCGTTCCGCCATGTTTTTCAGCTCTCGCACATTGCCCGGCCATGAGTATTCAACCAGTCTCTCCATCGCTTTCGGAGAACAGGTCAGCGATTTCCTCTTTGCCTGCTTTCGATATATTTCCAGATAGAGCAGGATGAGTGGCTCGATATCGTCCTGGCGCTCCCTCAACGGCGGCAAATTGATCGAAACGGCTTTCAGGCGAAGGTAAAGTTCCTCCTGAAACTTTCCCTCCAGAACCTGATCCATCAATTGCGATTGAGTCGCGGCAATCACTCGAATATCCACATCCATCGCAACTCCCTTTGCGCTTTCCGCTTCTGTAATCCTCCCCTGCTCCATGAGAGCAAGAATCGTTCGTTGATGGTCGCATGCGAGTAAATCGATATCATCCAAAAACAGGGTACCACCATCAGCCCGTTCCAACTCCTTGAGAAAACAGGTTTGTTTTTCCGGCTCGGGAGGCCCAGCCCAGTGGGAACAGTCAATAACGACAAATGGTTGATCCGACCGATCGCCCCGATAGTGCAGTGCACGGGCAACGGTTTCTTTTCCGGTTCCTGTTTCACCGGTAATCAAAACCGGCAACCGACTCGAACAGAGGCTTTCCACAGAAGAGCGGACTGCCTGAGTCGCGACGCTTTCGCCGACCAGCTCACACTGGGAGCTTTTTTCGGATTGCATTTCACGCTGCCTGCTCAGCAACTCCTGCTCCGCTTGAGCCTGTAAAATGGAAATCGTGGCGTGACGAGCCAGCAACTCGAGACTGGATCGGTCGCGTTCCGTAAAACAGCCTGCCGACTTGTTCAGACACTCAAAAGCCCCCACCACATTCCCCGATTCCTCGAACAACGGCACACAAAGAATATTTCGGGTACGGAAGCCGGTCTGCCTGTCAACCAGATTTTCAAAACGGGAGTCGGATTCAACATCAGCAACAATCAACGCTTTTCCTGTCTGAACCACCTCTCCAACAATTCCTGTCTCTTCCGGTATGATCAGGGAACCATCTTCCAAACCGGTGGCAGGACTGCCGACTAACTGCCCTGTTCGCGAATCGCGAATAAAAATGGTGGCACGTTCACAACCCAACAGTGACGTCGCCTGCTCGGCAAGCAACTCCAAGAGTTGATCGGGACTTTGCGCATGAAGCAAATCCGTAAAATGTCGGCAAAGTCCGGACAACTTCGCTACTTCATCTTTCATGGTACAGGACAGGGAAACAAGCTCGCCAATCGGCTCCAGAAACTGCACCAGTAATGCGACAGTTGCAAGTGACTTTTCGTTAATGTACCTCCCCGATACAACAAGTACTTCCCAATGAAGCGTTTCCATCGCTCCGCGAAACGGGGAAGCAATCTGCCCCCAACCAGTTGCAGGAACATCGGGAACGAATCCGCAAGAATCTTTCCGCTGCACTTGATCAAGCCAATCCGGATCGGGTTTCCCCAAAGAGCGACCGCCCAGTTTGATGGCAGCTTCCCACTCGGGATTGCGAGAAAACAGACCAATCCCCTGGCAACCCAGATGCCCCTGAATAATCCCCAAGAGATACTCAAGATGACGAAGCGGTCTCTCCGCAGGGGGCGATTCGAGATGCTTGACAGATTCGTGCAAACAATGCAGTATCACTTCAATCGAAGCACGGTCTTCCAAGGCAGCAATTCCCTGCTGCCAATCGGATCGCTTTAACCAACTCTGCTGACTGCTCTGCCTACTGCCCATCAATGAAACCATGCCTCAAAAAAGGAATCTGACATCATAATGATGTCAATCAGAGCAGGTTCAGGTTCATTTTGCAAGGCGAGTAATCAGATTGATGTCAGATTCGTTCTGTTTTGTGTCTTGCTCAACCAAATCACAGAAGTAAGAGGTTCTTTCGACTTTAGGTAGAACTTTGGGCTGGTAGATTGCCGTGAATGCCCCGGCTTGCTTATGTTGCTCCCAGCCTTCCTTGTTTTTCCAGCGTTCGCAAAGGATAAAAGTTTTTATCCTAACGGTTAAAGTTTACGAACGGTGCGAAAACGATTGAAAATCTCATTTTGGTTACGGCGGTCAGAACAGACCAGTCGTGCTGGGGATCATCATGAGCCTGGCAAACTTCAAAGCGTATGCCCCCAGGTTCCTTGCGGTGCGGGGAGTGCGGGGAGTTAGCCCGCTTCTTGTAGCAGTTCGCGAACTTCGTCAGTATCCGCTAGACTGATTACTTTCGGCAACACATTGATACAAAACATGTTAAGTTCTTCCCGTATGAAGGTAACTTCCCGGCGTAGTCGGTGCCGATCATTTTATTGATTACAGCCTGCATGGTAGCGTAATGATTTTTATTTTTGAACAGGTATGGTGTCTTGATGTTTGGTCTGAACCCTGCTCAACTTGTTGTTGATGTGGGCAATACTCGCTACAAGTTCGCATTTCTTGAACAGTTTTGGGCGGATGATGAATTGTCATTGAATAAACTGCCGGAGTGCTACGGAACGATTGCCTACGAAAATGACGAACCAATATGCTGGAGAGAAATCCAAAAACTGCTGGCGGATCCTTCGAAGCAACTGGTGCGCGTACTGATATCCGGTTCCCATCCTGATAGAATGGATGACCTGGCAGCAATATTTCCAGCTGATCTTCCTGAACCACGTGTCATTTTATACGCCGATGAACTGCCCGTTTGTCTGGATGTCCAGCACCCTGAAACCGTAGGGCTGGATCGCATTCTGAATGTGATGGCTGTCAATCGGCTGCGCTCTCCTGCACACTGGGCGATCATTGTTGATACGGGTACTGCAACGACAATCGATGTCGTCTCCTGCTCGGGGGCTTTTCAGGGAGGGGCCATTCTACCCGGTTATGAACTGGCGGCACATTCGCTACACGATTACACCGAATTGCTGCCGTTGATCTCGATGGAAGAAATACTGGAAGAGCCCCCCGATGTTGTTGGTCGTCAAACAAATCATGCCGTGCGCAGCGGGCTGTTTTGGGGACAGGTAGGAGCAGTCAATGAAATCGTTTCCCGAATTTCAGAAGAGCTACATCAAACAACCCAAGCCGAAGGGGAATTCTATCTTACCGGCGGGGCAGCTCCATTGCTGAGGCCTCACCTGAACCGCCCTTTCCGATACTATCCCCAATTGACATTACAGGGGCTCGGTTCGCTGGAATGAATCCGACTCAGAAATCATCTTGAATCACCTTTCCTTTTCGCTCAGCCCCGGAAAATATGTTGTGCTGCCGGTCGTAGAACTGACGATTGAACTCAACTTTCCACACACTGCCAGCAGATTTTGTAAATCGAATATCGCGTGATGGTGTGACAACAGATTTCCAGCTCGGTACAATTGAAACAGCTGAAATTGTATTACTAACGGTAAAAGTTTGCGAAGGGTTCGCAAATTTTAGGAAATGTCAGTTTGGTTACGGCTATCAGAATGAACCAGCCGTGCCGGGTTGATCCGTTGATCTGCTGGTTCGTTGGGGTGCTTTATGCAATTCCGGAGATTTGAAATGACCCGTCGTTTGTCTGCTGTTGCTGCTGCCGTCTCGCTTGTTCTGCTTCAGATATTGTTGTCCTCTGCCAGTGCACAGGCACCAAGAGTCTTCCCGGAAGGAACGATCCCCGATGACGCCCGCCTGAAACCGTTAAAAGATCTGAACGGGTTCTTCCCGTTCCACGTTCCCGACACTCTCGAACAGTGGGAAAAACGGGCAGATAATCTGCGTAAACGAGTTCTTGTTGCCAACGGACTTTGGCCGATGCCAGCCAAAACACCTCTTAATGCGGTCATTCATGGCAAAACCACACGTCCCGGCATCACCATCGAAAAAGTTTACTTTGAAAGCATGCCCGGTTTTTTCGTGACGGGGTTGCTGTTCCGCCCGGAAAATCCCGGCTCTGATAAGTTACCTGCCGTGTTATGTCCGCACGGTCATGGCGGGCGTTTGATGGACAGTGGCCCGAAGGGAATCAAAAAATATCTGGTCACTGGAGCCGAGCGATTTGCTGAATCTGGTCGGATGCCCAAAATTGCCCGATGCGTTCAACTGGCACGAATGGGGTGTGTCACCTTTCTGTATGACATGATTGGCTATGCAGACAATCTGCAACTTTCCTACCAACTGGCTCACCGATTCGCCAGGCAAAGGCCGGAGTTTGAAGGAAAAGAAAGCTGGGGTTTTTACAGTCCGCAAGCAGAGTTGAGATTGCAATCGATTTTTGGATTGCAAACCTGGAATTCGATCCGTGCACTCGATTTTCTGGAATCATTGCCCGATGTCGATTCAAAACGAATGGCCGTAACCGGCGGGAGCGGTGGCGGAACACAAACGATCATGCTTTGTGCGATTGATCCCCGGCCAGTCGCCGCGTTTCCAAATGGAATGGTCAGCAGTTCGATGCAGGGGGGCTGTACCTGCGAAAATGCTTCGTTACTTCGTATCGGAACCGGTAATGTCGAACTGGCTGCTCTGTTCGCTCCGAAGCCACAAGGCATGACCGCTGCAAATGACTGGACGAAAGAAATGCTCGTCCCGGGGAAAGGATTTCCGGAACTGAAAAAACTTTACACGATGTACGGCAAGCCGGAAAATGTGATGTGTGCCGACTTGACCCACTTCCCGCACAACTACAATTACGTAACACGCGCGATCATGTATTCCTGGTTCAATAAACACTTGAAACTCGGTTTACAGGAACCGATCGTTGAGGAAGATTACAAATTGCTCACCAAACAGGAACAGTCCATATGGGATAAGGAGCATCCCCGGCCGGAAGGAGGAGATCAATTTGAACGAAAACTGACTCGCTGGATTGCCGATCGTGATACGAAATTGATCAACTCGCTTCCAGAAAAAGAACGTCATGAAACAATCCGAACCGCCTGGAAGGTCATGATCGGTCGCGAACTGCCGCAACCAAATGAAATCGATTTCAAGAATGGACAATTACGCTTCCCGGCCAAAGGAGAGGTGACGCCGGTTGTCATCATCAAGCCGCAAGGTGAAGTGAAATTTGCCGCGATCTGCCTGCACGGCGATGGAAAGAACGGCTTCTTTACCAAACAGGGAAAACCGTCTTCCGAGATAAGCAAAATACTCGAACAGGGGGGGCTTGTTGTAACTGCTGACCTGTTCGAGCAGGGAGAATTCCTGAATGGCTCTCAACCGTTGAAGTTGACAGCCACGGTCAAAAACCCGAGGGAATACGCCGGTTACACGCACGGCTATAACGACTCCCTGTTTGCGCAAAGAACCCACGACATCCTCAAACTGATCACGCTCGCCCAAAAAATGGGGAATGAAAAAATTGTTCTGGTCGGAGTCGCCGGTGCAACACCTCTGGTCGCCGCTGCTGCAGCAGTGGCGGGTGACAAGGTTGACAAAACGGTGATCGATAATCCGGATTTTCGTTTTGCAGACATCAAAACATATCGCGATCCCAACTTTATACCCGGTGCCGTCAAATACGGCGATCTGCCCGCACTGTTGGAATTAAGCACGGAAGTCAGCAAGTGATGAATTTCCCTGATGAGCTTTCCCTGGATGTGAAAAGTTTTTATCGGAGGTAGAAGAGCTATTGATCCAACTTGTTCAAACAACCATTTGGGTAAAGTTTGGAAGCAATGAGCCAGTAAGGGTAGCGCTGAGCTTTACCAGGCATTCCCTCCATCGGAATTTGTGCGCAATACAAGGGCAAGTCTCGCGATAGCTCTTCTATCCTGTCGATTGCCGAAAAATTGATGCGCATTCCGCGTACTCCGTCCTGACGAAAATCGAGATATTCCAGAAACAGGGTTGGCGTTGTTCATCTCCAGGGCGTACCATAATGGTAGCGTTCCAGAGGAGTGATGTGGTTCCGGAGGACGCCCCGTTGACGGGATATCACGGCGTGCCCGCCCAGGCTGAAATGGTCATGTTATGATCAGACATGAATGAGAAAAGGTGGCGTGCGTTGCAACTCACCCAATAAAGCCGTCTGTATCAAAGAAGCATTGCAACGCACTTTGCAAGCTAGTGTATAAAATTCACCGAACAAGAAATCTGCCATGATCAGAGAAAATATTGTTGGTCGCTTGATCCTGCTATTTACGATTATGTTCGTGTCAGCGAATGCGCTCCATGCGCAAGAAACGGAGCTTCGATTTGGTTCGGCGGTGCCTCCCGATGTGAATGCGATTTACGATCGCGGGTTGCAATGGCTGGTGAAGAATCAAACGGAAAAAGGGGACTGGGCTGGCGGTCAGCAGGGGCCGGGAGTGACCGGGATGGCCGTGATGGCTTTTTTGGCCAGTGGAGAAGACCCGAACTTCGGCAAGTACAGCGAGAACATTCGCAAGGCGGTTCGCAGTATGATTCGCGGTCAGAATGAAAGCACCGGCTATTTCGGCAACAGCATGTATCACCACGGTTTCGCGATGCTGGGGATGTCGGAAGTGTATGGCGTGCTGGATGATGACACACTTTGGCAGGGAGATTCGGAACCTTCTGGTCGCCGCACGATTGCAGAATCGCTCGAATTGGCGGTGCGAGCGGCGATTACATCGCAGAAGAATAATCAATGGAACGCATGGCGTTATTCCCCCACTTCGACCGATGCAGATACTTCGGTCTCCGGAGCGGTTTTGATGGGACTGCTGGCTGCCCGAAACGCGGGAATAAAAATCCCGAACGACTCCATCGATAAAGCACTTGAATACTTTCGCAAAATGACCGACAAGCGGGGCGGTGTCGGCTATTCAGGAGTCGGAGGTGGCTCAATAAATTTACAGGCGATTGCGATGCTGGTTTACGCGATTGGTCGCAGAAAAAATCTGGATGAATATAAAGCCGTCGCTTCGCAGGTAACTACGGGGCTGGAACAACAGAACTACTACCCGTATTACAACAGGTATTACACCGCACAGGCGCTGTTCCAGGGAGATTTCAATGCGTGGCAAAAGTGGAATTTGCGGACGATCAGACTTTTGAAAGAACAACAAAACGACGACGGCAGTTTCAACAGCAACATGGGGGTCGCATACGGAACAGCGATGTCGATGTTGGCGCTCGCCTTGAATTATCGCTTTTTGCCAATTTATGAACGATAACTGGCCGACTGGCTCGATACGATCCCTTTTATCACGTAACAAGAATTCGCATGATGAAATCTCTCTTCATACCGCTATTTTTGATGGGCAGTGCGCTGTTGAATTCTGTCAGTTTGTTGGCAATGGATCAAACTGAGGGAGCGGTTCGGGAAGGAAAACTTTTCTGGAACAACGGCGACAGTCTGATTGGTACGATCGTTTCTGCCAATTCAAAACAGATTGTCTGGAAGTCTCCGTTTTTTGTTGAACCGTTGCGGATTCGTCACGAGGTTCTCTCAACAATTCAGTACAAGGCAGCCGAGCCGCAGGAGTATCCAGCAGGAACATTTCGGGTCGTCCTGCTCAACGGAGATGTTCTGTTCGGTCAACTTCAATCCGTTGATAAAACGTCGCTTCTGATTGATTCGGCGCGGCACGGAACGGTTCGGCTGTTGCAGGATAAAATTTCCACGCTCCGGCGAATCAGCAGTAACGCCTCGACATACCTCGGCCCGCAGGGGCTTGATGGTTGGGAACCAGTGAAGGAAAAAGCCAACGCCGCTCAAAGAGGACAGGTTTTC
>JALWSL010000136.1 GCA_027080405.1 Planctomycetaceae bacterium | reverse complement strand
CGCCTGGAAATCGATCACGTAAACATGGGATCGCCAGTTCTCGGAATCTACCGATATGTATCGGGAACTCTGTCTGATCGCCCGCAACCGCCGTTTGATCGTCGCTTCACCGACTCCCAGGGCAACAGCCAGTTCGCGTTTTGTCGGTTCCAGGGCAACACGTCCATCAGGCCCTTCCGCATATCCTTCCCCCATCTTCTTTTGCTGGCAATAGACACGAACCAATGCGATCAGAAGATCCCGTTCTGCCTGGCTGATGTTTGCCAGGCGGGAGATTGTCGACTCCATCGATGACAATTCCCATGCAAACTCTTTTTGCATCGTTTTATCCATTCGTAAGCAAATCGGCTTCCATTTGTTTTTTCAGCATGACAACTTCTTCGCGGTCAATTTCAATTTCAGGGGCCGCCGTAATCCCCAGGCGAACTTTGTCCGGGCTGATCCGTACCGGCATGATTTCGATTTTTTGGCCATCAGGTAGCGTGCAAATTACCCGCTCGCCAACTTCCCTTGATAACACAAGCATGCTGAACTCCTTTCCAAATAAGCGACAAAACGGAATCACACCGATTCCAATAGGCCGTTCAGGAGTTGAACCTGATCGCGTGTTCCAGGACTCGGCAGCCCCCGGCTTAACCCGCACGCAGTGCCATCACTTCACACCCGGCTACCCGCCGGCAACGGCCTGAATTCCTTTCAGTCAGCAAAAAAAGTTTGTTCTATATTGGCGGGGGCCGGATTCGAACCGACGACCTTCAGGTTATGAGCCTGACGCGCTGACCAACTGCGCCACCCCGCACAACTTCCCTGTTACGCCCAGGGCGATCCAAAGTAGACCGGGCATCCATCAGCCCCTGTCATCAAGGCACCCTGCAGAAAATCCATTTCGCGTTGCATCTCTTTTCTGAGATCAGCAGGCTTGGGAGTTAGCCTGAATGTTCCGGCCTTGGCGCAAATTTCGACGAGGCAGGTTATTTTGTGGCGTTGATCTAATTCGCGATCTTCGAAAAAACGAACATCCAGAACGACTTCTTCCGGGATATCGCCGACTTTTGACATGACTTCATTCTGAATATCGAATCCCATCGACTCGCGACCGATATCAACTTCGCGGCTCCCTTTCGTCTGAGAAGAGAAATCAATCGCTTTGCAGACATTGATCAATTGCACCATTTCCGGCGTGGTACAATCGGCAAGACGAACCCTCAGCAAGCTGATGAACTCTTTCTGGTCAAGATTCCAATCTTTCAGGCCCTGAACGGTTTCGTATTCGTCCGTTATTTTCAGCTTGATGCAAGCAAACTCTTTTCTTTGCGATTCCGGGCCATCATCCAAAATGACGTAAACATAACTTTCGTTGTAATAGATCGCCGGTTCGCAAGCGAGCTTGGATTTCGCGAAGCCGATAAAGGTGGGAACCTGATCAACAGAATTCAATACAATCTTGCGGGGAGCAGGTGAAGCCTGAACGACCTCAACTTTGCCCCCAGCGGTAACAATCCCGTAGGTCCCCTTTGGCTCTGCAGGCAAATCAAGGATTTCCACTTTCCCTTTCGCCCCCGAGGCTTCCACGGCCGTTTTCTGAATCTGTTGCAGTGTCTCAATGCTTAAACCATCCATCGTTCCATTCTCCGTTTCGTAAAAAAATAATGGGTAAAGTTACTGACTCAAAAACAGCTACTTTTCATCCTCGTTAAAAAGTGATTGCTGGTTGATGTCCTCCGGAAAGTCTTGATTGAAGATGAACCCACTGTTGTGCGGACGCATCTGGATCGGCCGGGAGCGATAGACCGGCAGCTTCGATTTGCATTCCACTTCGCAATCGACGCGATCACAGTCCGAAGCATCATCAGGGTTGGGGATCGGCTGAAAGCAGAACTCAAGCGTCACCTTCCGTTTGGTTTTGTCGCTGGGCCGGTTGATGCAGTCCTGGGCAACCATTGCCATGTGCCGCTTGAGCAGCATCGCAATTCTTCCATCGTAGAGTGATTCGAGCG
>JALWSL010000135.1 GCA_027080405.1 Planctomycetaceae bacterium | reverse complement strand
ATACGGAATACTCCCTTTTCAAAAACGCCATCGCCCCCGTATGGACAGCCTTGCCTATTTCCTGCATCCGCTCATTTCCTGGATCCTGGCTATTGACCCATTTCGACTTTATCAGAGCAAAAACCAAAGCCACCACACCAGCAACAAAACTGATAATTACAATCTTGGATGGATCCATCGTTCTTTCTTCTTTGCCTGCAAAAAGGTAACCTGTTCGATGTAATTTCAAGCCGAATAACAGAGGAATTCTGCCTGAAATGATCCCGGCAAAACATGAAATCCCTCTGATGCGTGTGAGTGTAGTGTTTCTTTTGAATTATGAAAGTGATGTTTGCCAAGATAAATCGAATAATGGCAACTCTAACGGGAAGGCCGCCTCAGGCCGCATCGAACTGCGTCACACTTAACGGTCAGATGCCGACAAACATCGTCCCGGTACGGGAAAGCCAGCCAGTAAAACATCCCGACAGCCGAACCCCGGGAAGTGATTGAAGGGTGATTGAAGGATGATTGAAATGAGTCGAATCGTTGCGTTTGGGGAAATCATGTGTCGCCTGGCAACGCCCGGACAGAAACGGTTTGGGCAAGCAATGCCAGGCCAGTTGGATACCACTTTTGCGGGGGCGGAAGCGTCGGCTGCTGTCTCAATCGCTCACCTGGGGGGGCGCGCCTCGTTTGTCACCGCCCTGCCCGATCACGCTCTGGCAGAAGCCTGTCTGGCCCAACTGCGATCTTTCGGTGTCGAAACAGAACATATACTGCGGGTGCCACAGGGACGACTGGGGCTTTTTTTCTACGAAGCCGGTTCGAACCAACGGCCTGCCAATGTCATTTATGATCGCGAAAATTCTTCTGTTTCAATCACCCCAGCCGCAACATACGACTGGGACGCGATTTTCGAGGGAGCAGAATGGCTGATTCTGTCCGGCATCACGCCCGCTATTTCAAAAAATGCAGCTGAAGTGACGGAAATTGCCATGCAGCAGGCCCAAGCCCACGGGGTAAAAATTGCCTGCGATATGAACTATCGTAGCAAACTCTGGAATTGGGATCCTTCCCTGAAACCGCGTGAACTGGCATCACAAACAATGAGAAAACTGCTTCCTTATGTTACGCTCTTTCTGGGAGGAGAACAGGACGCTGCGGAAATTCTGGGGATTACTCCCGACGAAAACAGCGAGCAGCCGCTGCTTGATATTGCACGCCAAATCTCAAAACGGTATCCCCAAATGACGCATATCGCGATGACCTTACGGGAATGCTTCTCTGCCAACCATCACTCATTCGGGGGTGTCCTGTATGTTCGGGAACAGGACGAAATATTCCATGCCCCCATGCGGAACGGTCAATATCAACCGTATCAAATTACCGATATTGTCGATCGACTGGGCGGCGGGGACGCCTTTACCGCCGGCTTGCTTTTTGCAATGGGCGATCCCGAACTGAACGATCCACAAAATACGATCAACTTCGCCACCGCGGCTGCCTGCCTGTCTCACTCGTTTGAAGGAGATTACAATCTGGCCACGAGAGCGGAAATCGAAACACTGATGCACGGAGACCTTTCCGGCCGGGTCAATCGCTGACGCTCTTACCGTTTTTTTGTTGAGGACAGAAAAAGGACGGAGTACCGCGCATCAGCCCGGAAATGCAAAATACGGGCTGAAAGCTCGTGCTGAAATCAAACGCGCCGAGTGGCCGATCTTGTTCTGTCTATTTTGCTTTTTGCCCTGTTTTGTCTTCCACTTCGCGGTTCAACAATTCTGCGTGAACACGGGCGACGTTCCACATGTATCGACTGATATGCTGAGTTTTTTGATGATCTTTCCAGGCCAGCGTGATATATTTGCGGGCCAACTCCGGTTGGGAGTGAGCTTCGTAATACAAACCGAGATACAGTTGTGCGTAAAACAGACGCCCTGCCAGAACATCGGCCGCAGGTTTCCCCTCATGAACTTTTTTCAAAACATCTTCCGGAGTCGCTTTTCCCTGAAACAT
>JALWSL010000134.1:1449-8122 GCA_027080405.1 Planctomycetaceae bacterium | reverse complement strand
GTCCAAACGATTGAACAGGAGAATTTGCTTGAACATTCCACCGCGATGTCTCAACGATTCGCCCGGCATTTGGAGCCACTGCTGGAAGAATTGCCGATTATAAAAGAACTCCGCATCGCAGGGATGATGATCGGGATCGATCTCACCGTTCCCGCCACCCCGATTGTCGGTAAGTGCATGGAACGTGGGGTATTGCTGAATGCGACGCACGATACTGTTGTGCGCCTGTTGCCTGCGTTGAACATCACCGCTGAGCAGGTTGATGAGGGAGCCGCCATTTTGATCGAAGAACTCCGTTCGCTTGCACAGCAGAACTGAAATAGTGCATAATGACTCTTTGCGGAATTGCTGATTCGGGCTTGCGATAGTAGTCGCGGTCTGTCAGTTCCGTGAAAAACAGGATGAGATTTTCTCAGGCCGGCCTTTCTGCCGGCCTGTTTGTATTGCAGGAGGTCACTGTTTCTTTTTCGAGATCTGGTTCATGAAACATCTACTCTCACTATTCGATATCACGCCGGCTCAAACAGCGGAAATTATCGAACTTTCCGCCTCGCTGAAATCGGAATGGAAACAACGCCAACTGAAACCGACGCTGCTCGGTCGGGTTCTGCTGCAAATTTATGAAAAGCCATCGTTGCGAACCCGTGTCAGTTTCGAAACCGCGATAGTTCATCTGGGCGGGGCCGGACTGTTCATGACCGAAAAAGAAGCCGGCCTGCATGGTCGGGAATCGCTTGCCGACGTTGCTCGGGTGACCAGTCGGTTTGCTGATGTCGTGGTGCTGCGGACATTTTCACATCAGCTTATCGAAGACTTCGCCGCCGTTTCCAGTTGCCCGGTAATCAATGGCCTTTCTGACGATTTTCATCCGTGCCAGGCGTTGACCGATCTGCTCACCTTGCAGGAAGCGACGGGAGATCTTTCGGGTAAAACGATGGTCTATCTGGGAGATGGGAACAACGTTGCGAAATCGTTGGCGATCTGTTGTGCGGATATGGGGGTCAATTTTGTACTCAGCGCCCCGGACGGTTACCAGATTGAACCATCCTTTTTCGATAAAATCCGCCAGCGCGTTCCCGGTGCTTCGCTCGTGACGGAACCTGATCCGATCAAAGCGGTCAAACAGGCCGACGCTGTTTACGCCGACGTCTGGGCAAGTATGGGACAGGAAGCGGAAACAGAGAAGCGAAAGAAAATTTTTGCACCGTACCAGATCAACGCGAAACTGCTGGCAGCTGCCCCGCAAGGCGTGAAATTCATGCACTGTCTACCCGCCAAACGGGGGCTAGAAGTGACCGATGAAATCATCGATGGCCCGCAAAGTATCGTCTTCGACCAGGCGGAAAACCGCATGCACATCGCCCGGGGTCTCTTTTCGTGGCTGCTGGAATAAAAACGGCTGCTGGAACAAAGGGGATTCGTCTTGCCGCTTTGCCAATCGGGCAGCTCCCCGGATGGTGCAGTTTCGAAGGATGCGATGATACCGCACACGGTTGTTCGCCGGGCATTCCGGAGTGCTGAATCTGTCTGATAATCGCTTCCCGGTCGCGCTTCTGGCGGAGAAACCGTTTTCTCCAAACTGCCTATTTTCTTCTTTGATCGTTATATTCAATCCTCCCTTGCCCCTGTTGAGTGGATGGGGGGATGCAGGATCGTTTTTGATTTGCATTGAACGGGCTTTTGCCGGTACAGTCGCTATTTATGGCCGATTTGCGTATGTTTGATGTCTAGGAGCATTGATGCTTGGAAGAAAACACCCGAGACGCCAAATGGCCTGTACTACTAACGGTAACGGTAACGGTAACGGTTAAAGTTTACAAACGGTGCGAAAACTTTTGAAAATTTCATTTTGGATACGGCGGTCAGGACAGACCAGCCGTGCTGGGGATTTCCCTGATTCGTTCACTGGCTTTGCCGATCGTGGAATCCTGGCGTGCAAAAGAACACAGGTTTTGTTGTGGAACCATGTTTAGTTTTCAGGGATAAATTACTTAAATTAACAGGTACAGGCATGGAAAAATCGGGGCGTGGAGTCAATAATCTGGTTGTTGAATGATCGATAGTAACTGGTGAGAAGTGATATCTGTTGCTTGTCTCCGGAAACGAATAATACGGGGAGTCAATCTGTTGAGTACCATCCCTCAGAACTACAATCTGAGAACGCAAGCTTCGGAGTCCGAGCAACCGAGGGAGTCTTCAGAATCAGCGGAGACTGACCAGCAGGGCAGCGTTGCAGAGGGAGTTCCGCAACCGCAGAGTGAAGAACGTGAAAGACCTCGCAAACGCAGACGGAAAAGCACCAGCCATCTGAAAGTTGTTCCGGAATCGCTCGAACTGCGGGAAAAGATCAAATCGGCAGCCGAGGAGTATATCGCATCGATTGACAGGAACCGGCCCATCACCAAGAACGAAATGGAAACGATGGGGAGAGACCTTCTCACCCGGATGCGATTACCCGAAAAATATCTCGGCTTTACGATGGTTCTGCTGGGCAACTTTTTCTGGAAACAGCAGACGCTGGCCATTCCTTTCGAACGCCGTTTGCTGCTTCTGCCACACTGTCTGAAACACGCTGAGGGCTGTCCGGCCGAATACGATGAATTCGGTCTCGACTGTGAAACATGCGGAGCCTGTTCGATTGCCGATTACAAAGTCAGGGCGGAACAGCTCGGCTACAAGGTTCTGGTGGCTGAGGGTTCGCCGATCGTTCTGAAAATTATTGTCGATGGTTACGTCGATGGAATTGTTGGAGTCGCCTGCCTGAATGTGCTGGAAAAAGCGATCGACAAGGTCCTGCTCGCAGGGGTTCCTTCCTATGCTGTTCCTCTCCATTCGGGGGACTGCAAAAATACATCGCTGGATGAATCCTGGGTCTGGGATGTCCTGGATAAATATGAACCGCTTCCCGAACCTCGCACCAGTGGATATGTCCCTTTGATGCGGGAGGCGAAAAAACTGTTCGAGCAGGAGCAGTTCGATCGGCTCTTCCCCGCAGTCAGAACAGGTAACGATCAGCAGAGCGGCTCACCCTTGGCGACGACAGAAACCATTTCGCGAGATTGGCTGGCCAACGGAGGAAAGCGTTTTCGCCCCTTTATCACACTGGCCGCCTGGGATGCGGTGTTGGGAGCCGATGCAACCAGACTGGATCCTTCTTCGGAGACAGTTTTTGAAATTCCCGAGGCCGTCAGGAAATCTGCCATTGCCATCGAAGCATTCCACAAAGCATCGCTGGTGCATGATGATATCCAGGATGACGATCAATACCGCTACGGCGAAGAAACGTTGCACCTCCGGCATGGCGTGGGGATGGCGATCAACTTCGGCGACTATCTGATCGGAATGGGATACCGTCTGTTGGCCGAATGTCAGGTCGAAGACGATCCGTGCGCAGTCAGTGATATCGTGCATCGAATGTCGCAGGCACATATCAAATTGTGTGAAGGACAGGGGGCGGAGATGTCCTGGACGGCCAATCCCTCGCTGGAACTGTCCCCACTCGATGCGATGCAGATTTACGCTCTCAAAACATCTCCCGCTTTCGAGGCTGCCCTCTACTCGGGAATTCGACTTGCCGGCGATGCACAGCCTTACGAAAAAATGATCCCTGCTTTCAGCAGACATCTTGGCGTCGGATTTCAAATCCTGAACGATCTCAAAGATTGGCGGGGCGATGTCCGGAACAAGGTGATTGCCGGGCAGGATGCCATGGCACTGCGCCCCACCGTGCTACTCGCCCTGGCGATTAAAGGGGCTGACGAAACTCAACGCGCAACGCTGGATTCCGTTCTCAAGGGAGATACCAGCGTTCTGGAACGCATGGAACATCTCAAACAGATTTTCGAGCAATTGGATATCTTCTCACAAGCCGAGCAACTGGTTGAAAAATCACGTGAACGGGCCGAGTTGCTTGCCGACGATGTCGAGCCGGAATCACTCCGTCAATTCCTCTATTTCCTGGTCGATACCGTTCTCGCTGCCGAAGAACAGACTGAAACACAACCGGACCACTCGCTGGTTTCCCTGTCTGTCAACGGCGGCGAATGAAAAGTCTCCGTTCTATCATCCATACCCGAGAAAAAAAATTATGCTGACGGACAGGCCGTTTTGAAACTGATCGGATAAGACGTGGAACCTTTCATTCCGTTTATTGTCGGTCTGGCGATTATCCTTTTTGGAGGTTGGCTCCTGACCGGACACAATCGGATGGTGCTCCGCTTTCAGAATGACCCCGAGCTTTCGGAAAAACAGCGTAACGCCTTGGTGAAACAGCACCAGCGCAGAAGAGTTGCAACCGGTTTGATTATTGCGATCGGCTTTTTGATCCCCCTGAGTGAAATTGCCGCGACAAATTACAAAAATCCACTCCTGGCATCTCTCATCATTCTGCTTGTTCTCCTGTTGGTGCTGCTCGTGTTCGGTTATGCTTTCTGGGATCTGCTGGCATCGAGAGGGCTGCGCGAAGATCTCGATTTCAAAAAAGCGGAAATTGAGCTCAAACGCAGAATCCTCGAACAGGAACTGGCCAAACATCAGTCCCCCCGTGCCGAACATGAACAAAATGAGATTCGCAGAAACGGTTCCGGTTAGCCCGACGAAGAAACGGGCACGATGATTCCCCCGGTTGGAATCACTCACGTGAAATCACCTTGAAAAGTCGATACGGAATGACTCCATGCAGCAGCCCGATTCGCCCCTCAATCACATTTCAGAGTTCCGTGGGAGACTTTTCAGGCTGATCTATCCTTATCATCACTGTTTCGACTAGAATCCCGGTTGTTCAGTATTCGATAGTCGATTCATTCCCCCCTCCTTCACATCTTTGCTGGTCATGCTCCGACCGGATTTCCCACCATCTCGAATGATCAACTTTCACGTGGGCAGAACTCTCGTGCTGATCGCTTTTGCGCTGGTCTGTCTGACGCCGACAGGCTGTTCCTGGCATACGAAAAGAGAAATAAAGTCGACTGATAACTGCCAGAATTATATCGAGAAGTCTTTTATAGCCCAGAAAAACGGAAATTTCCGATCTGCCCAGGAACACCTCGAGAAAGCTGTCCAGGTTCAACCTGAAAATGCGGAAGTCTGGTGGAATCTGGCCGAACTTTCCATTCAGCAGGATCAATTCGAAAAAGCTGCCAAGGAGCTGAAAGAATACATCCATCTTCGTCCGAGCGACCCTCAAGGCTATCTGAGAATCGCACAGTTGTATTATTTACAAAGCAGGTACACTCAGGCGAGTGAGTATGTCAAACAGGCGTTACAGCGTGTTCCCGACAACGTCGATGCTTTGCTCCTCTCCGCCCGCCTGGCGAGAAAACAGGCTGATCACCAACAGGCGATCGCGGATTATTATCATGTCCTCCAATCACATCCTGATCATCCGGAAGCGACGCTGGAACTGGCCGAATTATTGATCTCCAGACGGGATCCCGCCCTCGCCGCACCGATGCTGCGAACCTTGGCAAGAAAAAGTATCACCAAACCGGATAAGGCTCGCGCCTATCTGAATCTCGGAATTGCATACGGACAGATGCGGCGTTGGGAAGATGCCGTCGCCCAGTTGGAAACTGCGGACAGATTGCTGCCGGATTCATCCTCACGCAATCGATATCGACTTGCCTATGCACACTGGAAAGCGGGGGAATCGCAACAGGCATTGAAAGCCCTGATCGAAATAGCCGATCAGGGAAAATGGAACCCCCGAGCGGAACTGTTGTATTCGACAATCACGGGAACTGTTCCAGATCGGGGCTTGCCGGATCGGCTGACCACGGTCCATTTTGAAACCGATCAGGAAAAGAAGACAGCCGCTTTGTCGAAGGATTCCCCAAGCAGCACAGTTCTGCTCGATCAGTTGACAGATCCCGCTTCTACACCAACTCCCTTGAGTATCGCCCCTCCTGAATGGGCAGAGAACGAACCAGGTTCGATCCACTGAATGCCGAATCGACTGTGTTGAATGCCAAGACGACCGGATTGGCTTTACCGGGAGCTACTGCGAACCGGAGGCACCGAGGATACGATCCAGTTTGACGACTTTCCCATTAGGAGAGATCGTCACCATCATCAAGTCGATACGTTGACGGGAAGCAAGTCGGTTCTCGTACCGCCAGAGAGTGACGTGCCGGTTTTTTTCTCCACGCATTACAAACAGATTTCTCGCCTGATCGAACGTAATCACATCGGCACGTACCTGAAACTGATCTCCTTCGATTTCTGCATTGTTCATTGCTTTGAATTCGAGTGTCGCGGCGGCGTTCGATTGGGAACGCTTCTTCGCATCGGTACCGAAAACCTGGATTTCCAGCAGACCACAACGCATCCATGCGCTTTCTGGCGGTCGGTCGTCCCGGGTAAACTCGATCAATGGAGCGGAAACGGGACCATGCAAAACATTAACACGATCATGGAAGGCTGCTTCTCCCTGTTTCCGCTTTTGGTCGATACTTCCTTTCATGTAACCGGCAAAGGTGACTTTTGTGTAATCCCAGCCGGTCTGCGTTTCCGGATCTTCCTGCGGACTCCGCTTCTCTTTTTTCGCAAACGTGGCTTCCGGCAACCCGAGTGCCGATTTTCCGTTGCGCCGCTGCCAGAAGTTCATCTCACCTGGCCCCTGTGCATTCATCTCGCCGGTCAGGTGATTGATTTTGAATGTCGCCACATTGATCAC
>JALWSL010000134.1:0-1439 GCA_027080405.1 Planctomycetaceae bacterium | reverse complement strand
CATCGGTGCATGCGATTTCCTTGATTTGCGGTTTGATTTTCTGGTCGGGTGCCTGAAATGATACGGGATGATCAAGTGTGATGACAAGTTGTTCGCAATTGATCACGGAATCCTGAATTGTCGCCCGGACATTCCCGATAAAGTGCACCCGTTCTCCCTTGAATTGCATCTGCTCGCTCCAGAAAACCTCCATCATCTGCATCTGCGGAAGTCTGTTCCCGTCCATATCAACATGAACCGGAAACCGGAGGGAGCCTGCCCCTGTTACACGGGAATAGTTGGCCGCGGTATCGACAAACAGTTCCATCCCTTCAATGCGCATAGAACCGTTCTGGATGTAGGCGTACTTATGGCGATTGCCCAACAGGCGAAACTGCTGATCCTTTTCGCCCCCGTTTTCAATTTCCATCCCCTCTCCCTGAATCTGGAAATAATCCTCTGCATCAGGAAGTTTTCCAGTCGTCCTCACCTCTCCACTTGTTGCCAGATGGGCAATGTGATACTCGGAAAAGTCCTGCGTGTGCAGAATATCAACCTCGACCTTTTTCGCGTCAACATGCATGTTCAATCGGGCTGCATCCGCCTTTTCACCTGAAGTCTGGTGGATTCCAGAATCGTTCCCCGTCCCTTTTTCTCCGGACTGACGCTTCAAAATGGTTGCAAGCTGATGCGCGGAACGCTCTTCGAAATTCAGGGTCAACATTTCATATTGCCCTTCCAGAGGAGCACTGGCAATCGCGACATTCCCTTCCGCAATCGCCCTGCGGATTTTCCAGTCATTTCCAACGGGATCCGCAAGAGCCGGTTTTTCTCCAGAGACAGACTGCGCTCCGATTTCAAGAAACAGTCGGAGCCGGTTCGCGATCATGCCGGAACGATGTTCGGGAGAACGTACGATCGCGTTTCCGTTCAGTGTGACCACTCTGGAATTCCGCACACTCCCCGCCGATTCAGCCGGCTCGAAGGTGAGAGACTCGTTGAATTCCGCCTTCAACAGGGCGGGGGACTGGCGGTCCACCAGCGTGTCGTTCTGCCGGTCCTTGTGGTAGCAGGTCAGGATCCCCGGGCCATCGCAAAACGCATGAACCGGCTTGTCGTTCTCATCCAGATGGAATTCCAGTCGGGGGCTTTTCAACTCGACTTCCTGGTATCTGATCTCGATCAACGACGAGTTTCTGGAGTCCGTACTTTCAGAGGCCTCCAGAATGAGTCTCTTTTTAATGAAATCGAAATCGAGCTGCCTCCCTTTGGCTACCAGTTGCTGTTTTTGCGATGAACAGACAACCGGGGCGCCAATCGCCCGCATCGAACCAATTTCCAGCCTGCTACCGCCGGAAGCAAACGGGCCGCTCGATTCGGTGTTCCCTGATGTCGTTTTTGATCCCGTTTCAACAAATTGCAGTTCCAGCCTGTCGCAGTCAATCGAATCCGTATATCCC
>JALWSL010000133.1 GCA_027080405.1 Planctomycetaceae bacterium | reverse complement strand
CAGTGAAGAACACATACGAAACGGACAATGGATGGTCATGTTTTGGTGGCCCAAGGATTTTACTTTTGTCTGCCCCACTGAAATTGCCGAATTCAATCGCCAGTACGAAGCCTTTGCAAGTCGAAATACTCAATTGCTTGGTGCATCCACGGATTCGGAATTTGTGCATCTGGCCTGGAGAAATGATCATCCGGATCTCAGGGATTTGCAGTTTCCGATGATTGCAGATACCAGCAAATCGCTGGCGGAAGAGCTTGGCATTCTCAACAAGGATGAAAAAGTGGCTTACCGCGCTACCTTTATTGTGGATCCGGAGGGCATCATTCGCTGGATATCTGTTAATGATCTGAATGTAGGCCGAAACGTAAACGAGGTAATTCGTGTCCTGGAAGCCTTGCAAACGGGGGAATTGGTACCCTGCAACTGGGAGCCGGGCCAGGATACCCTTCACGTATAATCGGCAAAATCCACATTTAACGGGCATTAAGCGGATAGGCGCATGCAATAATTGTAATTACCGACATTCAGAAGGGAGTAAATGCGTGTGCGAGCCTGTCAGGTACTTGCAAACATTCATTTGACATTTGCCAGCTTCTGCTTTATTATTTTTGAAAGATGCAGCAGCTGAAATACGCCTTTCTCCCAATGCTTTTTTTGCCGGTCTTGCTTTTTCTTTCTTCCTGCGGGAAGAAAGTAAGCTGGAACACTGAGATTGCCCTGCCTTTGGCCCGGGGAGAACTGCTCGTGAGCGACATTGTGCCTGACAGTGTGCGACAAACTCAGGCAGACGGATCGGTCTGGCTGGTCGTTTCTGACGAACTCTTTGCCATTCATCTGGCCCGTGATTATTTCAGTGTGCCCGATACCGTGCTTCGGGAGAATGTGTCGCTTGACTCCCTCCGTATTCCCAACCGGACCATGTATTATCCCATCACACTGGGAGCTATTGCGCGTTCCGATCAGTCGGGGACGGGGGCACTCATCATTGCACTCAACGGAAATACGGCTGCCATCCCTCCTTTCAACAATTTGAACGCCACCGACCTGCCGGTGGATGCCACCGAACTTTTCAAAACAGCCGATGTGCGTACGGGCTGGATGGATTTGCAGATAAAGAATGGACTGCCCGTGCCGATTACCAATCTCGACTTCAGCATGAAAAACTCCGGTGACGGGGTGGTCATCGTTTCTGACCAGGTGAGCCGCATCAACCCGGGAGAAAGCATATTGCTGACCTATGACCTGAGCGGCAAGAAACTGGAAGGGCAGATTCTGGTCGATATCAATAACATCAGTTCGCCAGGAAGCAACAACGTACCTGTTCCGATCGACACATCCGATGCCCTCGAGCTCACCATGACCGTCAGGGATATGGAACTGAACGCAGCCGAGGCGGTTTTTCCGGCCCAAAATCTTGTGAATGTGGCCAAGGAGGTCATATACAACATGAACGGACCTGAATTTACATTCATGACCATTCGGAGCGGCAAACTGGTCATCACGGCTTTTAATACCATCAACGACAGCCTCTACATCAACTACCGCATTCCGAATGCCAGCGACTCGATGGGGGTACAGCTGAATGAACTGTCTGTGGTGCCCCCGGGAAGCAGCAGCTCGGCTGCGCACATTGATATGGAAATCCCTCTGGACGGATACAGTATCGACCTTACGGGGAAAAACCATAACCGGGTGAATACTTTTTTCAATGAATTGAATGTCAGAATTGACAGTACGGGCAAGTTGATATACATCTCGCTGCTTGACAGTGTTTCGATTCTCTACGGGTTAAAGGACATTGTTCCCCGTTATGTGGAGGGATATCTCGGGCAGCAGCATATCAGCTACAGCAGTGAAAATCAGGAACTCAATATCTTCAAATATCTTGAAGGAGGTTCGCTCGATCTGGAGCGGGTAGGGTTGAAGTTTCGCATCGAAAATGAAGTGGGAGCAGACAGCCGCATACTCATCCATCGCATTCGCACGCAGTCGCTCAACGG
>JALWSL010000132.1:3448-8142 GCA_027080405.1 Planctomycetaceae bacterium | reverse complement strand
AACTTGAACAGGAACTGGAGTCGGCCAGGCAGGAAGCAAACCGATTCTCCAGCCAGTTTGAAACCAGAGCACAGGAGTTGAAACAGGAGTTGGAGGAGTTGAAACAGAAACTGCAGGCGGCCGAAAAAATGTTGCCCTCGGAGCCGCTGGTTTTGTACCGCAGGCTGGTGGCACAAAAGGGAGCCAAGGCTCTGGCGAAAGTTCGCGGGGGAGCCTGCAGCAATTGCTTTGTTTCAATAACTGCCCAACAGAAGATTTTGATCAACTCGGATGCCTTCGAGTTTTGCACCAACTGCGGCTCTCTGCTTTACACTGACGAGCAAGGAGAATAGTTTTGGGAAATCAGCGGAAGTTTCAATTTCACCTGATTGGAAAGTACCTCTTCCGTCACCGTCTCCCTCTTGAGACCGAAACAAATCTGTTCGTCCTGGTAAGTGTGTTGGACATCATCATGACCTGGGTTCTGATCAGTCGGGGAGGGTTTGTGGAATCAAACCCGGTCGCCAACTACTTTCTGCTTCGATGGGGGAAAAACGGACTGGTCGGTTTCAAGTTTTGTGCAGTACTGGTTGTCTGCCTCGCAACCCAGCTGATTGCCATCAAGCGAATTCAGTTGGCCCGGCTGGTTCTTCTCGTTGGAATAACCGTCGTCTCAATCGTTGTTATTTACAGCTTCTCCCTGTTTCTCAAAGCCGGGCACGGGACGCCGTTACATCTTGTTTGACGATTGGTTGACCAGGCTGAAATATCTTATTCCGGTAAAAAGCCCCGCTCCCTCAGTTCAGTAAGATTATCCGGAGCACTGGAGAGAACCCGTTCTGTCGCATATTTGAGCAACGCGACACCGGCCAGTTCTTCGGGAGCTACCAAAATCGCAATCTGCTCCTGTTCTTCCTGGTCGAGCTGTTTGTTCAGGCGATCGACAACTTCATCTACCTGATCGCTGACGATCTTTTCCGGCCCGGAGTGGTTGCTCAACTTCAGGTTTGAAAAAGCAGCCGATCGAGCCAGAAGAAAATCAACCAGCCTTTCTCCCTGATCATCCTCGAAAAAATCCTGGAACTCGGGGCGGGCATTATGCGGCGTAATGATCATCGGCTTGGTGATCCTGATTTCCCCTCTGCGAACCTTGATCGGTTTCCCGGCTTCTCCAGGATCGAGAACGAGATAATATTGAAGCTCAGAATCTCCGAATGTGAAAAGCGAATTGTGCACAGGGCGAACGATTGATACGGCTTCCCAAAGCTGTTCCATGTAGTTTTCATCATCAAAGTTGCTGAATGGCATGCTGGTTCAAATCGGTTAGAGGCTTTTTGTGCTTGTGGTGCTCCCCCAGAGACGCTCCACGGCCGAAACCACGAGGTTGTAAGGTTATGTCATAAGTGTTTGCCGATGAGAGCCACTTTGAGGCACAGGCGAAAAACATACAAAAGCGAAGATCGTTACGCACGACACCTCATGCGCAACCACCCGTTTGTCGTTCCTCTCGAACAGGGTCGAGAATCAAACATGGGGAACACGCAAAAATAGTACCGTTTCGAACCACAAGCGGTCAACTTCTCCGCGGGAGAAATTGTCTCCGGTTCTCCGGGAATTCATGGTCAGGCAAGGATCTCTTTCGCCACCCGACCCGCCAGGTCAGTCAGTCGGAAATCTCTGCTGGCATATCGATAGGTGAGGCGTTCATGATCGATTCCCAAAATGTGCAAGATTGTGGCATGTAAATCGTTGACGTGCATTTTGTTTTCGATGGCATAATAACCGAAATCGTCAGTCGCTCCGTAGGCATAACCACCTTTTACGCCTGCTCCGGCCATCCACATGGTGAAACCATGTGGATTGTGGTCACGGCCATTCGTTCCCTGCGAAGTGGGTGTTCTTCCAAATTCTCCCCCCCACAATACAAGGGTATCATCCAGCAATCCCCGCTGTTTCAAATCCTGCAGAAAACCTGCAATTGGTTTGTCAACCTCGGTCGCATTTTTTGTGTGCCCCTGGTACAGGTTACTGTGTTGATCCCACTGGACTTCGCTATCGCTGTGGGTCACTTGAACATAGCGCACACCCCGCTCCAGAAAACGTCTTGCCATCAGGCACTGTCTGCCGAAGTCTTCAGTGACGGCGTCGTCAATCCCATACATCGCCTGAGTCGCGGAAGTTTCCTGGGAAATATCCTGGGCTTCCGGCATGGAGGACTGCATTCGATAAGCCAATTCAAATGAGTTGAGCCTTCCTTCAATCGACTGGTTCTCTCCAACCGTTTTCAGATAATCATGATTCATTGCTGAAATGAGGTCGAGCTGTTTTCTTTGGAGTGATGGGTCGATTCGATCGTTTTGGATATGTTTCACTTTGGCCTTTGCCGCAGCGATAGAAGCGTTTCCAATTGGTGTACCCTGACAATAGGCAGGCAGGAAAGCCGTTCCCCAATTATTCACCCCTCCATGGGCCAGTGTGGGACAAATTGTGATGAACGCCGGCAGATTCTGGTTTTCGGTGCCGAGACCATAGGTAATCCATGAACCCATTGAGGGACGCACGAATTGGTCTGAACCGGTGTGGATTTTCAACAGAGCGCCCCCATGAGCCGGGTTCGTCCCGTGAACGGATCGCAAAATACACAGGTCGTCGATGTGTTTTGAAAGGTGCGGAAAAAGCTCACTGACCGGCAGGCCACTTTGGCCACGTCGATGGAACTTCCAGGGAGATTTCAGAAGATTTCCCTGTTTGGCGAAGGTAACTTTCGGCAAATCGAAAGGTGGGGGTGTTCCGTCGTACTTGCTCAGCATCGGTTTGGGGTCGAATGTATCGACGTGCGATGGCCCTCCCTTCATGAACAGAAAGACGATGCGTTTGGCGCGAGGTGGGAAGTGCGGCGGTTTGGGCGCAAGCGGATTGTTGGAAGCAAGCTGTTTTTGCTCCGCTTTCGCTTCTTCTCCCAGCATGGCCATCAACGCCAGATGACCAAAACCGACAGCCGAGTTTTTCAGCAGCAGTCTTCTCTGTCGTAGCGTGCAATTATGATTCATGATTACCTCACATAGATGAACTCGTTGCTGGAAAACAAAGCCTGACAAAACAGCGACCAGGCCCGTTGCTTCTGGACGGGATCTACCCGGGTCGCATCAAGCATTGCCAGCTCGGAAATTCCCTGAATGAAATAGATCGCTTTTTGGGACTCCAGATCAGTCGGACGTCTCCCCAGTGTTTTTTTGTAGGCCACGCTGATTCTTTTGATATCGGAAATCGGCTGTTCCAACAGCATTTGAGCCAGTGCATCTGCAGAATCCATGATCAGCGGGGAATTCATCATCAGTAACGCCTGCGGGGCTACAGTAGTCGTATTGCGGTTTCCTGTAGGAGTCGTCGGGTCAGGGAAATCGAATTGTTCGAATAAGGTATAAAGATTGTTCCGGATAACCGGAAGGTAGACAGCACGCCTGAGCGAGTCATACTTTGTATGATCAACGGAGGTGTGATTAAAAACAAATTGCCGATTTCTCAACGGAACGGTTTTGCCTCCCAGGGAAGTGTCCAGCCTGCCGGATGCGGCCAGTACCGCATCTCGCAACTGCTCGGCTTCAAGTCTCTGAATGCGAAATTCCCACAAAAGATTGTTTTCGGGATCGATTTTTTCGGAGTGATTCGCTGTTTTTTCACTTCCAGCAATTTGAGAACGCATCTGATAGACATTGGAAGAGAGAATCAGACGATGCATCTGTTTTGTGGACCAGCCTGTCTGCATAAATCGGCGAGCGAGCCAATCGAGCAGTTCAGGATGAGTCGGTTTTGCTCCGAGTTTTCCGAAGTTATCAGTCGTTTTGACGATCCCCTCCCCGAAATGCCATCGCCAGATTCGATTGACGTAAACCCGGGCAGTTAGCGGATGCGTCGTACTTGCCATCCATCGGGCCAGTTCCAGCCGACCACTCTGATCACTGCGAAAAACAGGGCGTACCAAAGACGTTCTCATAACCTGAGGAAATTCACGGGCAACGGGTTTTCCCAAATTCCGGTGACTCCCTCGAATATGAATGGGTAACTGTTCCTGGACTTCACCGTCGGCAACAGCCATCACGGCAGTTTCGTCGGGTGCTTTTGATTCCATGATCCGCGCTTCTTCCATCAACCGGTAGTATTCCTTCAGGGTTTTCTGATCGAATGCGAATTCCGGTTTGGCGGGAACTTCAAGGAAACCATAAAGGTCGTACAAGGCGGCACGGGCCGGTTCGAGTTTGGGGTCATCCAGTTTTTTTGTCTTGGGGTCTTTCTTCCTGGCCTCCACAAAAGCCGTTTCCGCCTGTTTGAAAAGTGGTTCATAATACTGGCGAATTCCCGCGGCATCCCCCTGGGCATTCAGTTCATGCCATTTGACGAAGAAGGGGTCATCCCGATGAAATTCCAGATGCAATCGGCAATGATGCAGAATACGAGGATGCAATCCAAGTGGTTCGGCAATTTCACGAACCCGTTTCAAAGGAGCACCGGTATCGAATTGCGTGGCGGCAACAAGATAGCGTGTTGCATTCCTGCGGGCTTCGTCTCGCAGTTTTGCTGTCGCTTTGGTTTTGAATGCAGATGCTGCAGACTTCTTTTTCGCAATTTCGGCGTCGATTTTTTTCAGTGATTCCAGTTCTTCTTTAGTTGCGAAAGAATGTTCGTGCCAAAGTTTACTGGCACCCATCTTTTTATCA
>JALWSL010000132.1:0-3438 GCA_027080405.1 Planctomycetaceae bacterium | reverse complement strand
GCTTCCAACTGTTCGTCAATCGTATCCATGGTCAATTTGTCGTGATCCGGCTCCGCAAGAACCTTCGCGCCAAGGACGAGAAAGCCGGTTCCCGTAATCGTTTCCCGGTTCGCATCGGGCAATAAGTCACCCGCTATTTGCTCGATGAGAAAGCGATCGAAGGGCTTGTCTTTATTGTATGAATCGATCACGTAGTCGCGATAACGCCAGGCGTTTCCAAATGCGAGGTTTTCATCCAGGCCATTGGAATCGGCATATCGGGCGACATCGAGCCAATGTCTGCCCCAGCGCACCCCGTACTGTGGCGAATTGAGAAGTCGTTCGACAACCTTCTGGAAAGCATCGGGAGATTCATCTTTAAGGAAGGCGTCGATCTGTTCGGGGGTCGGAGGTAACCCGATCAAATCATATGTCGCACGACGAATAAGGGTTGTTTTGGAAGCACGCGGAGCAGGAGAGAGCCCATTTTCCTCCAACTTCGCCAAAATGAATGCATCGATGGGTGTTTTGACCCATGATTTGTTTTTGACTTCGGGAACTGGAGGGTTCGAAACCGGCATGAACGACCAGAATTTTTTTCCCTCGGCAACACTCATTCCCATTACCGGCTTCTGTCCGCTGTCTGCTTTTTTCTCTCGCGGATCGGGAGCACCGATGGCGATCCATTTTTCAAGAACATCTATTTCTGCCTGCGAAAGTTGCCCATCAGGAGGCATCTGCATATCTTCATTCTTGTACCGAACAGCCTCGATGATCAGGGATTCTTCCGGCTTGCCGGGTATGAGCGCCTTGCCGCTATCACCGCCCTGCAAAATTCCTTCACGCGAATCAATCGCCAACCCGCCATCGGTTTCGCCATTGCCATGGCAATCGTAGCAGTGATTGACCAGTAAAGGGCGAACCTCTTTTTCAAAAAATTTCAGGTGACCGGCATCGATTTTTGCAGGTGCCTTACCCACCCCGCTTTTCTCCTCACCCGGAAGCCTGGAAGAGAAGATGAGAGAAATTGTCGAGACAGCCAAAATGATGCAGAGGACTCGTGACATGGTAATTTTCATTTTGAAACTATTTCCAGACACAGAACAATTCGAAAACAGAAATCCTCCCAGCGCGGCTGGTTCATTCTGATAGCCGTAACCAAACTGATATTTTTCTCAAATTTGCGTGCCGTTCGCAAACTTTTAACGTTAGTAGTACAGATACCCTTGTAGTTTTTTTATTCGCTTGTTTCAGGCCCCACCTGGGCCAAACTCGGCAGAGATCGAGCGGGCACAGGCGGCAACCTCCTCAGTCATGTCATAAGGCTCCGGAATCTCACCAACGCGATTGATATTCGAAACGCACAGCACACCCAACAAGCTCGCACCACTGCCCAAAATGGGGGCGGCGCAGTCTCTCACTCCCATTACAACCGGACTGTCCTCTTCCGCATAACCTTTTTCGCGGTACTGTGACATTTTGGCCTCATACATCGTCACTTCCTGCTCGGGCAACCCAGCCTGATTCCAGTACTGTTCTCTGTAATGATCGGGTTGCATGGCCAGTCCCATCAACCCGCTGTTTCTTGAATGTAATTCGAAGGTCGCCCCTACACGGACGGTCAGCATGATATCCGCGTTACACTCAACACGTGCGATGACCAGCATTCTGTTTTGCACGATGATGTTCAAATGGCATGACTGACCGAGTCGCGCAACCAGCCGTTCCATGTGGGGCGTTGCGCGAGCGATCAGGTTTTGGGTTGATGCATGACGAGAACCGATCTCGAACAGCTTTGTCGAAAGGCGGTAATGTTGATTCTCATCGCGCACAAGATAGCCGCGCTCAGTCAGGCAAACAAGAACCCGAAACAACTCCTGTTTCGTCCGTCCCAGGGCATCCGAAATACCGGTCAGGCTCATTCCGGAAGCGGAATCGCCCAATAACTCGACCACATCCAGGGCTTTATCGAGCGCAGGCACACTGTAATTGGCAGCGGTTCCTGCCTCTTTTTTCCCTTTCACATTTTTAACGGCTTCTTTCATGATACCGAGTATCGCATATGAAACGCCGCCTGTCAATCATATTTTTGTGCCAAACATAGCGCAGTCTGGTAATAAATGGTTGACGTATGTGTATGCTCCTGTTTCTGCTATTTCTCTTCGTCGACCCACTCCACGTCGTATTTTTTGAAGAATTCCTCATTCCATTTTCTGGCAACAATTCTTGATTTGGAGCGGAGCATCATTGAATACGAGGAGAATTGCGAAAAGATTTGTTGCCGTTGGGCGAGAAAATCTTCCCTGACTGTTTTCATGTCCGACCTGTTTTCGGGCCTGACGACATAAATATATCTGTGCTCTGCTCCCCAGGCGGAGCCAATAGCCATATTGTCCAATTTTCTGAAAATGACCTTCATGAAGTCATTATCGACGCCGTCGAATATAATCGGAATTTTTGTCAGCACCATCGGCGGAGGCATGAATGGATTTGGGCTTGGCGCAGTTGAGCGTGTAAGCCAGGTAAATGGACGATCGGTATGGCCAACATTCAGGGAAGCAGAGCCTTCTTTTCCGGTTTCCAGTTGGCCCGCAAGCGCCTCGCTCCAGGGCTTGTCTGTCTTTTTCAGAAGTTCGACAACTTCGGTTGCACGTTTTTCTGCCAGTTCTCTGGCCTGTTTCTGTTTCCAGGATTTTTCAACCTGCTCCTTGACTCCCTTTTCATCCCATTCAGGCACGTGTGAGGGCTTGAAATCAATCTGCCAGTGGATGAAACGGTTCAGTGTGGAGCGATCTTCCGCATCGAAAATGTGATAGCGTTGGCGTTGGAGTGATTCGATATCCCGCACGCCAAAGTGCATTTGCGGTACGGTCCTCAGGTTATTCTGTTCAAAGATGTTCACCGTTGGCTCTGTTGAACTGCCGATCGGATAGTCTTCAGATTCTTCAAGTTCTGAAGCTGAGAGAAATGGCGTTTCCACGTATCGCAGATGATGCTCTTTGGCATATTTTTCTGCCTGCTCACGAATATTATTAGCCGCCTTCTTTTTGTCTTCTGCCGTTTCAGCGGTGGCGTACGTTCCGTTCAATTTCAGCATGTATCCGCGGGCATCGGTAGCGATTTTTTTCATCTTTTCTCGCACACGGGAATCCAGTATTTGACTGCGGATTTGTTCTTTCAACGCTTCGTCAAGTGGCTTGAATTCCGGAAGTGGTTTTGTTGGCATTGGCAAGTCAGGCGTTTTTGCCTTGGGCTCTCCCTCTGTTTTGGGTGGGTTTTCCGCTTTTGGTTTCCCTTTTTTATCGTCGGGGTTGCCTGGAGTCGGCTTCTTATCGGTTTTTTCTGTCGCTTTGGGCTCCTTGGTCTTTGATTTCTTGACCTCTGATTTCACTGAAGTCGGTTGGGGAGACTGCGTTTTGGGGTTCCCGGCGGCTGGTTTCTTGTCGGCTGGTTTCCCGG
>JALWSL010000131.1 GCA_027080405.1 Planctomycetaceae bacterium | reverse complement strand
CCGCCCCCGCCGCCCCCAGCCCGGGACAGGGCTGTATCCGGAGAGACCCCTTACCAGCTCAATCCGGGGTTCCGCCGCATGTATCGGATCAGCTTCTCAATATTGTGGACTCCGCATAGAATCATGAACTCGCCACGCACTTTCCGGACTCCCCGCAACAGGAACTGTCGGAATCCTTTGTTGTGCCGGATGTTCCCAAACACAGATTCCGGCTCTATCTTGCGTTTTCCGTAAAACTCCTGGCCGGACTCGCTTTCCAGGCGTTCTTTCATCTCCTTTTTCAAGTCAAAACTGGGATCGACGATGAGCTGGCGGTAGCCTTGCCTCTGATCCGTCTGGGTCGAAAGGCAGCGGGCACGCCATTGGCAGGTGACGCAGTGTTCGGGCTTGCAGTTATAGACTTGCTGTTTTTTCCCATCGGAGATTCGATCCGAATGAAATTCCAATGTGTGTCCACCGGGACACAAAAACTCATCGTTGTCTTCATCATACTCAAAATCGTAAACGCTCAGTTTCTGTTCAGATTCCGGCAAGTCGGCCAAGTCCCGTTTCGTGTGATCACTATTTTCCGGAATAAATCCTCTGATATCTTTTTCATGTAAGTGTTCCAGGTTCTGGGAACTGAAATATCCGGCATCCGCTCCATAATCCTCCAGACCGGAATATCCTTCGGGAAGAAAGTCTTCGTGTTTTTCAAGTAAGCCTTTCATTTCTCCAAAATCAGTTTCATGGGCGCTCAGGTCAGCGGCAGTGATGAACTGATTTTCCGTGATGATCTGTCCATTGTAGCTGCCGTCGATCTTGCCATGGCTTTTCATGAAACGACATTCAGGATCCGTAAGATTCAGTTTGGTGCTGTGCGGGGCATCTCGATTGATAAACAGCAAGGCATGAATCTTAGCAAGAAATTCTGCTTTCTCAATCATTTCCTCTTCGGTGATTTGGGATGGTTCGGAATGGGATGGAACAGAAGGCTCTGAAACGTCCTCTGCCTTTTGTGGCGCGGCTGCGGCGGTCTGCACAGACACCTTATCTGACTTTGTTTCTTCCTTAGTAAAACTGTTATTATTATTGCTGTCATTATCTGCACGATCGTTCACAGCAAGCTCATCACCGATTTCGTTATCATGCCTGTCTTCGTGAGCAGAGGCTTCCTCGGATGGACGCTCGGACTGTTCCGGAACTTCCGCTTCCGGCGTTATTGCAGATTCTTCTGAAACAGCCTCGCGCTTGCTTGCTACTGTTTCCTTGACCAAACTTTTGATGCTGTCTTTCATCACCGAAAAATCCTGCGGAAGACTGCTGCCATCGTTGTCTTTCCCGAATTGCAAGTCTTCTTGTGCATCTTGCTTTACGCATTGCTTGAAATATTCCCGGATATCCTGCTCCAGTTCTTTGGCGATGCGAGCCCAGTCTTCTTTGGTCTTAAAACGTTCGTTAGTTGCGTTCGCGTGAATCTTGACTCCATCCTGGTAGCCGAATTTGCCCTGGACAATCCCGACTCGGTAGCCTAATTCTATGATTTGTTGAAGAATATAGACCAGCTCGTCTGCATGATCGGAACGGAAACGAACAATCGAACGCCAGCCTACTTGGATGTCGCCTGTCAAATAGATAAACTGCACGATCGACTTGCAGGCCCAGGCCAGCTTGCGTGAGCTGTAAATGCCGCGATGATATCCGTAGAAAATGACCTTCAGCATAGTCCGGGGATCGTAGCAGCGACCACCCCGGGTCGAATATTTTCGCTCAATGGGGCTTATGTCTATCTCATCAATGATGCATTCAAAGCCAAAAACCTCATCATTGGGGTCCAGACGCTCTTCCACGCTCTGGGAAAACAGAATCAGTTGATCTTTATTACCGGTTTTGTATCGCTTCATGCGACATAATCCAAACTGCGTACATTTTTGCAATTTTTTCTCGGATTTGCGTCACAGCCCCGCAAGATGTTGTTTTTTGCAATTATCGTGCATTCTCCCCCAATGCGACAATAATTTTAT
>JALWSL010000130.1 GCA_027080405.1 Planctomycetaceae bacterium | reverse complement strand
GATGGGAACCACGCCACAGGAACAGATTGGAATCAGTGAACCCAAACCGATCGCCCGCAATAATGGCTTCACTCCCTCCCGGCCAAAAACCCGACTAAACAGAGTTTCCGAAATCGTCACGTGCAAAACGCCAGCGATCAGAAACCCAAAAAGGATATACGGACCAGACTCCGCAATAATTCCGTACAACCGGGTAACGATGGTTATGAATATGGCCATGGAGATACTTCAACTCTGGTACAAAAACTCCAACGGAGAGTAACGGACGGCACTGTCTCACATTATACGTACTGCCCGGTTTTAGAATAGGGAACATGGCCACGGCTCACCCTCACTTTAAGCATCCACGCATCACCTCAATCAACAATCGGCCTCTGCTGAACGCTGAAGATGCGATCTTCCCCCTTTTTTCAGGCTTTGAGATGGGCAGCGTGCCTGTTTCCCGAAAACGATTAACGGTACATAAATTTACTATTGACAATTATCCACCAGCTTTTTATCAATGGTGTTATGTACACATTTCAATGGCGATTGAAAGCAAAGGTGCGATGAAGAATTTGATTGGCCATCTCGATGCGGACTGTTTCTACGCTTCTGCAGAGCGAGTCCGTTTCCCTCATCTGAAGCAGATTCCGATTGGAATTCTGGGGAATCAGGGTGCCTGTGTGATCGCCAAAAGTTATGAAATGAAAGCGCGGGGAGTCACCACCGCCATGCCGGTTTGGGAGGCGGTCTCTCATTGCCCTGAAGGTGTTTATGTCAAAAGAGACTTTCAGTGGTACGAAGTGCTTTCCCGCAAAATGCTGGAATTGCTCAGGCGATACAGTCCGACTGTGGAATATTATTCGATTGATGAATTTTTTTTCGAGGCGGATTGTCTGGAGCAATCATTTGGTTGCCCTCTTCCCAAAGCGGTGGCGGCCTTGCAGAAAGAGTTTCTGGAGCAGGTGGGAGTGCCCGTCAGCATTGGTGTCTCGACGAGTCGAATTTTGGCGAAGCTCGGTTCCGATTCCGCGAAGCCCTACGGCTGGCACGTTCTAACGGAGCCGGAGTTGATTGCGAAACTGCTGCGGGAGCAGCCGGTCGGCGAATTGACCGGGATTGGATTTCGCAGCGCGTTGAAGCTGGAAGCTCTCGGCATCAAAACCTGCGCAGACCTTGCCGCGGCGGATCGGAAAACAATCCGGGATCTGCTGACCGTTAAAGGAGAGGCGGTGGGGTACGAACTTCAGGGGGAATCGGTTATTCCGATTCAGGCAAATCGTCCGCCCCACAAATGTGTTGCTCGTGGTGGCAGTCTGGGGGGACGCGTTACCGATCCCGAGGTTCTGAACGGCTGGTTGATTCGCAATCTGGAACGGCTGACCGAAGCATTGTTCGCTTACGGTTATCAGTGTGGCTGTCTCGGTCTGGAGTTACAGTTGAAGGATCGAACGGGTTGGAGTCGGCAGTTACTTTTACATGGACACACCGACGCTTTTGAGGTGTTGGCTTTGGCGGCCCGGAAATTACTTCAGCAAATAAATCCCGCAGGAACTCCCGTTTCTTACATGCACCTTCTCGCCAGGGATTTAAGAACCGTCGGACAAAGACAGCTCGCCTTGTTCGAACAACCGTCCGGCTGTGCGAATCGGCTGAAACATCAGGTCAACCAGGCCATCGGCCGGTTCGCATTGCGTTCGGGGGCAACCTTGACGCTTCCCGAACTTTACAGTGACCAGGCACACGATCATGAAATTTGTGATATTTATGGAAAGACCTGTTTCTGATGGTTGGCGTATCGTTGTTGCGTTCAGAGATCCCCGAACGTCTGATCATTCAGCAGAATTTGCAACACTGGCTGGTTCGCAGAAGCGGGCAGGCGGCCGAAGAGATTCGTTTTTTATGGCGTGCTCGCCGGGCGTTACTGCCAGTCTGGTATCAAAACGAACTTTCACTTTTTGAATGGGGAAACAGGGATCGCCGCAACCGCCTGCCGTGTGGTGCGTATTTAATGCAGGAAGAATTGAAA
>JALWSL010000129.1 GCA_027080405.1 Planctomycetaceae bacterium | reverse complement strand
TTCATTCATGTTCAACCGCGGAAGTGCCGCCCCCCAGACATCCAGCTGCCAGCCTTCAAGTGGCTGACCTGGCTTGGAACCGTAACGCAAAATTCCGGCCCGTCCTCCCGCCTCCAGAGACCAGATTGTTCCGGTTCCCTTCAGGTGCACCAGTGCCTGACCAAAGCGGGGTTCTCTCGGCCCGCCCAGATAGGATTGGTACAGAATGTCTTTGGGAAGAACCGTCCAGCCCCAAAGTGACGAGTTGTACTGACCGTTAAAACAGTCCAGGCAGGGTTGCTGTTGCGAGAAATAGGGAGTTCCCTGTTCGGGAATCGACTGCAGATCCCCCGTGTTGCCCTCATAAGGAGAGTGGTAAAACGAACCGGACTGGGGCGCGGGAGCAAGGGCCGGGTTTCCTCCCGGTTCGAATGTGTGTCTCCCTGCGGAAGGGAGAGACGGTGGTGCAGTCGGAACAGACCCTCCAGATTGCTGACCCGTGGAGGACTGCGGGGCATAAAACTCGGCAGGGGCGGGAGGAAGTTGCCCCGCCTGGATATTCTGATTGACCGGTTGGAAGTTGGAAACAGGTTTCACCCTGTTCTGTACTTCTCCCATCAAAGGCTCTGTTTGATACCGATTCTGGTACGGCCCAAAATACGTACGGGGCGCTCCCGCCGGGCGACGATAGGATGACCCTGTCACAGCGGGAGAATAGCCCTGGTTCTGGTTCTGATTCTGAAAAGGTTGATGTAACTGGGCACAAGCCGAACCGACAAGAAAACAGAGAATGGCCAGACTCAGGCTTACCCGACAGATTCGAAGGCAGATGAAGGGACGCTTCATGAAAAATGTCCGTCAGATTGGAGGAGGGATATGTTGAAGGGAAGAGGGTTGTATCAAAAAGCAAAAAAAACACCTAGAGGAATTCATTTTGCCCCCAATTCGCTCCGAATCCCTTCCATTTAGTAAGCAGGCTTACAATTCGATCCGGTTTCCATGTAATTGTTACAAGAAAACTCTCGATTCCGCGGGGATCACCCAGACACCTGCAGACCAGAACCGGGCAATTCTTTCTCCGTGCTTGTCTGAGTCCCGGAGAAACGGCTAACATTCGGCATCGAGAGCTATCCGATATCGTGAGCAATTTGCAACAACAATAATAATCTGAAACAGTGATGAGAAACTGGAAGAAAGGCGAGCAACGATGAAACTGCTGGTTGATGCCCATTTGGATCTGGCCTGGAATGCAGCTTCGCATGACCGGGACTTGAGGCAAAGCCTGACCGAACTAAACCAGCGGGAAGCGGCCATGACCGATGTCCCCTACCGCGGAAAGGCTGTGCTCACGTTCGAGGAAATGCACAAAGGGAACATCTTTTTGTGTCTGGCAACACTGCTGGCAAGAAGTGGGCCGCAACTCCAATTGAAAAAGCAGTATTTGCGGACGGATATCGATTACACAACCCGCATCGGAGCCTTCGCCGCCGCGCACGCCCAGCACGCCTGTTATACCTTGTGGGAACGAGAAGGACTGATCCGCCTGATTCAGACACAAGCCGATTTTGACGATCACCTCGCCCGATGGAACGCCAGGAAATCGGGAGAGACGCTCCCTTTGGGAATGATTCTTTCGATGGAAGGAGCAGACCCGATTACGGAACCGGACGAACTTTCATTGTGGTACGATAATGGACTACGCGCCATCGGGCCGGTTCATTACGGATTTGGACAATACGCCGCGGGAACCGCCGTGCAGGGGCCGTTGACACCTGACGGAAAAAAACTGCTGGAAAATATGCAGCAGTTAAATATGGGACTGGATGTCACACACTTGTGTGATCGCAGCATGGAAGAAGCAATCGATCTGTATCAGGGAACGATCTGGGCGTCGCATCATAATTGCAGAGCGCTCGTACCGGGAGATCGCCAGTTGAGCGACGATCTGATTCGCCTGTTGATCTCACGGGGCGCGGTAATCGGAACCGCTTTCGATGCCTGGATGCTGAAACAGGGTTGGGAAATCGGTTCCAGCGTTGCCGGCGATTTGAAAATTGAATCGGCTGTGGATCATATCGACCATATCTGTCAACTCGCGGGAAACACCGATCACTGTGCGATCGGCAGCGATCTCGATGGTGGCTTCGGCAACGAACAGACTCCTTCCGACCTGAAATCAATTGCAGATTTGCAACGCATGGACGAACTTCTGAGCAACCGCGGCTACAGCGAACAGGACATCGAAAAAATATTCAGCAAAAACTGGATACGGGCCTTTCGCAGTATCTTGCCGTCATCGTAACTCGTCGCCCCGCTTCGTGACTCATTGCCATCATCGTGATGACACGGAACAACATGTTGTAGTTGCGATAATTGCGACATTTACCCGCACCGCTCGCAGCGATCATACTTCAAGCAGGCCCTCGCGAATGGCGAAACGTGTCAGGTGGACGCGATCGTGAATTCCCAGTTTTTTCATTATCCGATACTTGTGACTGTCAACCGATTTTGCGGAAAGATGCATTTTGGTGGCGACCTCTTTCACGCTGTGCCCCTGTGCCAGAAATCTCAAGACCTCTTTCACGCTGTGCCCCTGTGCCAGAAATCTCAAGACCTCTTTTTGGCGGGCCGTCAATCCGATGATATCTTTTCGTCCGCGGGAACGGGCAAGATGATCCTGAATTCTTCGCACCTGTCCGCTCAATCGATCGGAGCAGGTGTGGACTCCCTCCAGAAGCTGCTCGATCGTCCTGATGATCTGATCGGGAGATTCCCGGGTGCTGACCACTCCAACCGGCCGGGAAGCCAGGATATCGCATAACAGCAGATCAGATATCTCACCAAGCCAGAACGCAATCTTCAAATGCGGATTGTGCTGTTTCATCTGCATGGCAGTTCGTACGGCTGGTTCGCCGTCGAAACCTGATGGTAGAAGAACCAGATCAGGAGAAAGCTGCAAAGCCATCTCCAAACATTCGTCGGATCGCCCAACAGCATAAACCTGCGCAACAACCGGAATCGTTTCCAGCCAGACTTTCAAGGCTTCCCGCAAAAGTGTGGCGGATTCACCAACAAGAATTGTTCTGCCGCTTTTGGACGGTACACCTCCCGAAGAAACATCAGTAAACATCCTCATTGCCTCCCGATCAGAATAAACAGGAAAACGCTCCTTCTCGACGTCCCTTCTTCTCGAAGGTCAACAGCGATTCCTGCGGCCCTTTCAGTTAACAGACTTCAATCTATCCACTTTTTGTTTATCTGCTCAGCAGTTAATTTTCTATGTAATTTTCAACCTGAAACAGAAACGGCACGAATCAGAGTGACAGAGTCTGTCACTCCCCCTCTTTTGCCCTCATACAGTTATTTCCCTGCTTGGAGCAAAACAGAATTTTGGGAAGTTTCCCTGGCTCTCCCATCTTCACGTCAGTTGATGGCAAACGACTCATCAAAACTCGCTCTACGTGTCGGATATAGCGATTTTATTAATCCGAATGCCTGCTCTGTTTCTGTTTGAGGGAATATACCTCTTTTTCGCATTGGGACAGAGGATTCAAACTTGGTTCGGCAAAAACAACGATGAATAGGCTAGGCAGTCATATCCCTGAAATATCGAATTCAACAACGTGGAAGCCAAGATATCCCGATACTGGCACAAATGCTGTCCTATATTGAAATTGGCGTTGGTGCCTCTGAATGGCGATTGGGACATTCTTCGGTACAGCTCACAAATTGGTCGAAAATCGGCTGGTCCGGTACGAGTGATTCATTTTGATCGCTGGTCAATTCGAATCCTGTTGGAAAAAACGTGCTGGGCATCATCAAAACAACCATTTGCAACATAGGTAGACAGGACACAATGAAAACTGCCATCCGGGAAAAAGCGGAATCGACAACCTCACTCGTCAATCCCATTATCAGCTCGGTCATCCGAACCTTTGAATCGATGCTGAACTGTTCTCCGAAACGGATCAGCCTGGAAGTCAAAAGCGGGCATTCTCCCAAATATCCACTCAGTGCGATTGTCGGATTAACAGGGAAAATGAGCGGTACGATTATTTTCAGCGTTTCCAACGAAGCCGCACTGGAAATACTGAGTCGCCTCGTCTTTGAACAGGCCGACGAAATTACCTCCGAGGTGTGCGATGCGGTCGGAGAAATTGCGAATATGATTGCCGGGTCAGCCAAAGCAGACCTGGCTCATTTGAATCTGATTCTGAGTATTCCCAACATGGTTCTGGGCGAAAATCATGAAGTTCTTTATCCGCCCGAAGTTTCTACTCCCATGTGCATTCATTTCGAGTCGGAAATCGGACCATTTACAATCGAATTCGGATTTCGGGATTGAGACCCGATTGGGCGGAACTTCAGATCGGATTCTGAAAGGACACGAGAAAACAACTGCGTAAACACTGCACACCGCACAAGAGGTATTCGGGAATGTCCCAGGAGAAATTGAGAGTTGTTATTGAAAGGGTATGGTAAAAAATGAAAGTTCTGATTGTCGACGATTCTGGAACGATGCGGATCATCCAGAAGCGATGTTTGAACAAGCTTGGTATCAACGATATCGACGAAGGTGAGGATGGCGTCAAGGGATTGGCGCTGTTTCGGGCCAACAATTACGACGTCGTCTTCACGGACTGGAATATGCCCAACATGGACGGTCTGGAGTTCCTGAAAGAAATACGCAAAAGCAATACCCAGGTTCCGGTTATCATGATCACAACGGAAGCGGAAAAAGCACGTGTCATTCTGGCTGTGCAGGCCGGAGTATCGGATTATCTGGTAAAACCATTCACGCCGGATGCGTTGAAGGACAAACTCGAAAAATGGGTCGGCTGCCACGTCTGATTTTGACCTAGGGTATATCACCGAATGTCTGCTTTTTGCATCATTCCATCGGTAACCCTGTCATTTAATTCGAGGGCATCTGATCCGGCACGAGGCTTTAATAAATGTTCGACGCAGAAAAAATATGGACATCGACCCAACTCCCCACATTGCCCGGTGTGGCAATTCGTTTACTTGAACTTTCCAAGAATCCCGAAACCGAAATCTCCGAGATCGTGGAATTGGTCAAAACCGACCCGGCTATCTGCGGAAGAATCCTGAAATCAACCAACTCATCATTTTTCGGTTTTACCTCACAAATCACTTCGATCGACAAAGCGGTTCCTCTGCTCGGAACAACGGTCGTCACATCGCTGGCCCTCAGTTTCTCTCTGGCAAGTGATTCCGTCAACACCGGCCCATTGCAGCCGTACTACAGGGCCTACTGGAAACAATCGATCATTCACGCCGTCGCCGGAGAAACAGTGGGCAGTAAATGTGCCAAAGGCCTGGAGTGCGAGTTCTTTCTGGCCGGCATGCTCATGGATATCGGAAGACTGGCGCTGCTCAAAGCGGTTCCTCGCGACTACTTCCCCGCCTTGATGACTGCTGAATCACAGGAAAGGGAATTGGTCGATACCGAAAGAGAATTCCTCGGCCTTGATCATGCGTACGTTTCCACCAGATTGATGGAATCCTGGGGACTGCCGGATGCCTTGATGAAAGGAGTCAGACTCCAGCACGCGGACGAAGAAACACTTCTGAACGAACTCGATCCACAAAAAGACATGCTTGCCGCCGCCATGGTGCTCTCCAATGCGGTGGGAGACTACTATCTCTCCTCAGTCAGCGGCCTGGCACTGAAGCGCGCCCGCTTTTTGGCAGATCGATTCTTCAACATGGATGAAGCCGCCGTTGATACGTTTCTGGAAGGTCTGAACGGCCGCATCGAGGAAGCAGGAGATCTTTTTTCTGTCGATATGAGTGACATCGGCGATCCGGGTGACCTGATGGCTCAGGCGAATCAGCAGCTCTTTCAGCTTACGATGAAATCGCAGCTCGCCAATCAGCAACTGAGCGAAGAACAGAAAAGAATCAGGGAGGAAAAAGAAAGACTCGAATCGCAAAACCTCGAGCTGCAAAAAAAAGCGACACGGGATCCTTTAACGGGAATTTACAACCGCGCCTATTTCGATGAGGCCGTTGCGGAAGCGATTCATGTCGCCTGTGACCGCTGTCTTCCATTCGGCGTCATCTTTGCCGACATCGATAAGTTCAAGGTACTCAATGATACCTACGGACATCAGTTTGGCGATGAGGTTCTCAAGCGAGCCGCAGCCCTGATTGCAAGAAATCTGCGTTCGACAGACATTCTCGCCCGGTATGGCGGTGAGGAGTTTGTCATTCTGGTCAGCAATCCCACGGAAAAAGGGATCGAAAAACTGGCTGAACGGATCCGTGCCGCTTTGGAAGCGGGAGAATTCTACTGCGGTGCAACACCTGTTCCTGTCACGGCCAGCTTTGGGGCTGCCATCACATTGCCAGGACGCATCGACAACAATTATGCGGAACGGGTCATCCAGCAAGCCGACGAGGCGATGTACGATTCCAAGAAGAATGGACGGAATCAGGTTCACGTCCGCTCGATGTTCAGCGATGAGGATCGCCGGTTGATCAAAGCGATCAACCAGGGCAAGTTGAGCCGATGGCTTGTCAATAAAGAGGTGATGGATATCCCGACGATCTCCCGCGCCCTGCTGCAGGTCGCACCGGACAACAGACCGATCGGCGAGATTGCTGTCGAACTCGGATTGATGCTGCCGGAACATATCGACACCGTTCTCGAAAAACAGGAACAATCGAAGAAACGCTTCGGCGAAATCGCCGTCGAACTCGGCTACCTCAAACCGGAACAGTTGGTTCAGGTCATCGCCTGGCAGGTTGAACCGCCCGATCGGCTGATTTCTGCAATCTCCAAATGTGGTTACTTCCCTGTTGAACGGGGAAGACTGTTACTGGGGGAATATCTGGAGACAACCTCCGTCAAAACAACGTGCAAAATTGTATAGAATTGCACGGCAGGCTCACATCGGGCAACCGGGCGGGTCATTCCGGATGTAAATCGAGCGGATCGCACCCGCAGTGCGGAAAAGTGGACGAGAGAAAAACTGAACGAACAGTGCCTGTCGAAACGGGCCCGAAAAACAAAATCGGAGATTCTGAGGAATTTCCCCTCAGGAATGATTGGCAGGACTTGACTCAATCAACAGATTCCCGATGATTTCCACTTGACTTGGCTCTTGTGCGGTAAATATCGAATTCGATTATGATTTCCAGCCAATCGTTCCCGATGCAGATAATGACCGCAGTGTGCGATATCGCTAAAGGCAACAAAGAGCAATTCAAAGCAGACGATAACCCAGCGCAGACGACAACCCAGCACGGTTGGTCTGTTCTGACCGCCGTAACCAAAATGAGATTTTCAAAAGTTTTCGCACCGTTCGTAAACTTTTGCCGTTAGTAGTATACATAACACAATAGGGACGACAGGGCAGACCGATGGAGCAAGCTCACGATACGATTGAGGCGCAGAATCATCTTAAACGGCAAGGCCTGATGGCCTGCGGCCTGATTATCGTCGCTCTGGGTATCTGGTTGCTCATCCATGCGTTTTCCGCACCGTCACACGAGACCCATGAGACTGCTTCCCACCAGGCGGAACAGGAACATGCCTCAACCCAGACCGAAGATGAGCACACAAAACAGAACCACACCGACGAAAAAGCTGCCGAAACAGAACACGAACATCACGCTTCCGCTGCAGAAGTTCCCGCGTTTTACAGTGTTCTCCCCTTTGTCGCTCTTTTGCTTTGCATCGCCGTTTTGCCCCTTTCTGCCAAAACAGAACACTGGTGGGAATCGAACCTCAACCGATTCATGGTCGCGGCCGGATTGGGGCTGATCACCCTGTTCTACTATGCTTTCCTGTATGGGCATGGCGTCGAAAATCACCTGGTTCACGGCATAAGCAAACCGGGGCTTCCCGCCGCAGGAGTGGTGTTCGTCAATGCCATGCTGGTCGAATACATCCCCTTCATCACATTGCTGTTCAGTCTGTATGTGATTTCGGGTGGCATTGTCATCGAAAGCCGCCTGATGGGAACACCTGCCATCAATGCCGCAATCATTGCGACCGGAGCACTGTTGGCCAGTTTCGTGGGCACAACCGGCGCTGCAATGTTGTTGATCCGCCCGCTACTGGTCGCTAATGTAAAACGCTCGCATGTAGCTCACACCGTCATCTTTTTCATCTTCGCGGTCTGCAACACAGGTGGTTGTCTGCTACCGATCGGGGATCCTCCTTTATTC
>JALWSL010000128.1 GCA_027080405.1 Planctomycetaceae bacterium | reverse complement strand
AAATACATGGTTCGTCCTGAAATGAACCGGTCGGGCAAGCTGGAAATCGCCCCCGGTCAATGCCTTTACGGCCTATGCAAATCTCACATACGATTCTCCTGGTGTTCCCACCAGAATGCCCTCTCATCACCCCTGACCGGTTTCCTCTGCTCCGCGTTTCCTCCGCCATGCCTGATGCGTCTCTGTCACGAATGCCGGTGGTTTCTGTCCACCTCCGCGAAACGACAATCAGCCGGATCAATACTACCCCTTGAATTGTCCCAAAATCAAGGAGACATTCTGTCCGCCAAAACCAAAGCTGTTGGAAAGCGCGCGTCGAACAACACCTTCCCTGGCCTGGTTTGGAATGTAGTCGAGATCGCAATCCGGATCGGGCGTTTCATAATTCATCGTGGGGGGCATCACTCCATCCCGCATCGCCATCAGACAGGTGATCGCTTCGACACTCCCCGCCGCTGCAATCAAATGCCCCATCATGCTCTTGATACTCGAGACCGGTGTTTCCCTCGCATTCTCCTCTCCCAACGCCCCTTTAATCGCCATCGTTTCAACACGATCATTAACCGAGGTACTCGTTCCATGCGCATTGATATAATCGATCTGATCGCTATTACAGGCCGCGTCCGCCAAAGCCATTTTGATGCACGCAATCGCTCCCCGGCCTTCGGGATGGATATCGGTAATACGGTAGGCATCAGCGGTGCTTCCGTACCCGATGACTTCCCCGTAAATGTGTGCACCACGCGATTTGGCCCGTTCCAGTTCCTCCAGAATGAGCATGCCAGCCCCTTCGCCCAGGACAAAACCATCCCGGTTTTTATCAAACGGTCGCGATGACTGCTGCGGATTGTCGTTTCGTCTGGAAAGAGCGGTCAGCAGACTGAAACCTGTCACACCAAAGGGATGGATCATGCTGTGAGCCCCCCCGGTCAGCATGACGTCGGCTTCCTCCCGACGAATCAACTCGGTCGCTTCTCCGATCGCCTGGGAAGAGGCGGCGCACGCGGTCAGACAATTCAGGTTTGGCCCCTGTGCATTGAATAATGCTGCCAGGTGACCAGCAGGACGGTTCGGTTCCTGCTCAACTTCAAAATACGGATTCATCTCTTTCAGGCCCAACTCCGTAAAGCGGGCCAAATCGATCTCCCCATCCTTCTCGGAATTGGAAATCAACCTCATAAAAAGCGGAAAATCCTGCTGACCTTCTCCTGCCCCCAGATAGACGCCAAATCGTGTCGGGTCGATATTTCCGTCAAGAATTCCTGAATCCTCAACAGCCTGCGAAGCAGCCCCGATCGCGAATTTCGTGTTATGTGTGACATCCTTGTAAACGTCGAGATCGTCAACGTACCTGCCCAGATCATACTCTTTTACTTCAGCAGCGAATCGGGTCGGAAAGGAAGAAGCATCGAAGTGGGTGATATCCGCAATCCCGGATTTCCCCTCTTTCATGGCGGCCCAGGCCGTCTCCACGTTCTCTCCCAACGGCGTCACACAACCGATGCCCGTGACTACAACTCTTCTTTTCATCAGACGACCTATTCAATAACTGGACACAACCCAGCACGGCTGGCCTGCTCTGACCGCCGTAACCAAAATGAGATTTTCAAAAGTTTTCGCACCGTTGGTAAACTTTAACCGCTAGTAGCACAGATAACCGAACGCGGCACAGACAGCAGGGCCACTGTGCGGTTCATCGATCTGTAAAACACGCGAAAACACGTGCATCGCACCGAATTGCGGATCCATAACGGTTTCATCAGGAATCGCCATTCACAGCCTGCGAAAGGCTATCAACATCAAGTATACTCATTAAACCCATCGAGAAAACAAAATTCTTCTGATCAATCGACTGAGCCATCGATTCGTCCATGTTATCCAGATGGGCGAATATGATTTCCGCTTCCGTGACGAGTCTTTCCCCCACATGAGCCGTGCAGGTAACTCGACCTCCCTCGGCATTGGCTTCAACAAGTTCGGCATGATACCGCAGTTGATCCCCGGGGCAGGCAAAAC
>JALWSL010000127.1 GCA_027080405.1 Planctomycetaceae bacterium | reverse complement strand
ATCCTGCGGGGAAGTTCGGGCAGATTGAAGATTTTTTTCAAGCCGAGCATCCCCTTTTTGGGGTCGATATAAAATGCTTCCGGCTGTTGGTGAGTGTCGAGTTCTCCCCGCAGTTCGATCGATTCAAGTGCACGAAGCTGATCCCGAATCGCCGCTGCCCGTTCGAATTGCAGTTCTTTGGATGCCTTTTCCATCTCCTGTTTCAGTTCACGGAACAGTTTTGTCCGGTGTCCTTCCAGGAACAGGCGCAGGCGTTGGATATCCTTTTTGTACGCTTCCTTGCTGATCCTCAAATTGCACGGAGCGCTGCACTGGTTGATGCTCGCCAGCAGGCAGGGACGGTACCATTTCCAGCGTTCGTCGTTTTCGTCGATTTCCAGTGAGCACGTTCTGAATTTGAATATTTTCTGCAGAACCGAAATGGTTTCGCGGAGTTGTCCTGCGTTTGTGAATGGGCCGTACAGCTTTGTCCCTTTTGCCTGTGGGGTTCGCGTGAATTCAACCAGTGGAAAATCGTCGCGAATATGTATTTCCAGATAGGGAAAAGTCTTGTCATCTTTCAGGTCGGTGTTGAAACGTGGCTGAATATCCTTGATCAACCTCGCTTCAAGCAGCAGGGCATCAACCTCGCTATCGGTTGTCAGATAATCGATATCCGCAATCGCTCGCACAAGTTCTGCGGTGCGTCGTTCTGTTGCTGCCGCTGCCAGAAAGTAACTGGACGCCCGAGACCTCAGGTTCACCGCTTTCCCGACGTAAATCACACGGTCTTCGCTATCCTTCATCAGGTACACGCCCGGCGAGGTCGGAAAAGTGCGCACCTTCTCCCTGGGCGTTTTCTTTTCGCCGGCCTTCTCTTCAGGTTGGGCCGTGCCTTCAGGTTGCTCGGTCTGATTTTTTTCGGTTTCCATTGTTTCAATGATACCGAAATATCACGTCGGGCGGGAGCGTGCAAGTTCGACGCCCTGCCATTCAGGCAGCGCGTTGTTGCGAAGCCGTCGGTTCGTCCCGCTCTTTTTCGAGAATCTGCAAACTTTCGGAGAATGATTCGTATTTCTTCGTAAACTCGTGCATGTACTGTTCCAGCTCCTCAACGTAGTCCTGAAGCTGTTCACGCTCGAGCTTTTCCGGGATAGAAAAATGCTTCCCGGTGATGACCAAAACCGTTGTAAATGGTTTGGGGATCAGCATGTCAGACCACTTCGCCCTGATACGCCAGTACCGTTTACAACTGGAAGTGACAGGTACGATTTTTCGACCGGACTGCGAAGCGAGAAAAACGATTCCCGGTTTGAGTTGATGCCGTGGGCCGGTTGGGCCATCGGGAGTGATCGAAATATGATAGTTTTCCGCGGCTTTCAGGCACTGTTTTACCGCTTTCGAACCACCACGACGGCTTGAACCCCGGATCGGCTTGATTCCCAGTTCTTCCAGAATAATCGAGAGATAACCACCATCCCGATGCTGACTAACCAAAGCAGCCATGTTCTCGGAGACCCCGCAGAAAGTTGACATCAGCAGGATATCGTGCCACATGCAATAAAGGTGTTTCTCTTGAGCCGGTTCGGCGATATAATCGGTGTTGTAACTCCATGAACGAATCGGTTTCGAATAGGGGCTGGAATTCGGCTCTTCCTCGTACAGGATGATCCGGCAGGATGAATAGAGCAGCCGCAGTAAATAGAGGCAGCATTTCACAAGCGCTCGCGCGATGAATGGATTTCGGATTTTCATAAAAACTTTCCCGAGGTCCGAGCTGTCGAAACAACAAGTCGAAACAACAACCCGTGCAGATTCATTCCTTCAACAGGGGCATCAGATGTAATGAGCGACAACGCAGTGGCCACAGGGGATGACGAAAAACAGCCCCACATCAAGCCCTCAAAGGGCGTTCGTACAATCCGGCACTGTTTACCTCAGCCCTGTTACTTCAGTTATGTTGCTTCAGTCACGTTTTATACAGCAGTATGATTTCCGCAGTATGATTTTTTACAACACCGTTCGTTACAATACCGCCTGATAGCCGAGAGGGAATCGGCCCCCTCAGCCATGTCTGTTCTGCTGTTCTGACGCGGCCGATTGGTTACGACAATCCCGATTTTAATTGACGTAATTTTACTGAACTTTGTCATTTCCCCCAATACCGATTTATCGAAAATGAATAATCGCATGGATGTCTGTTCTGTACGGAAACGATTTTACCTGCTTCTTTGTCATTTTCTCCTGACTGGTGCCTCGGCCCGCATTGTTGCGAGTGATACCTGGCCGCAATTTCGTGGCCCCGGCGGTCAGGGGCATGCTGGCGAAAGTGTTGTTCCTGTCGAATTCAACGAGAAGAAAAACATTGTCTGGAAATCATCGATACCGGGGTTAGGGTGGTCATCTCCGGTCGTTGCTGGAGGCGAAATCTGGGTAACGACAGCGGTGAAAAACACTCCAACGGGAAACGGGGTATCTTTACAGGCGATCGGTCTTGATTCGCAAACTGGACGCATGTTGCACCGGGTCGAGTTGTTCCACCTTTCTTCTCCGAAGCCGATACATGAGGACAACAGCTACGCTTCGCCCACACCTGTGATCGATGAAACGGCTGTTTATTGCCATTTTGGGACTTACGGTACGGCTGCGGTTTCGAGAAAATCAGGAAAGATTCTCTGGAAAAATAACGATTTGAAAATTGAACATCAGGGAGGCCCGGGAAGTTCGCCGATCAGTTATCGGGATACCTTGATTCTCACCTGTGACGGGGCTGATTTTCAATATGTGGCCGCCCTGAAGAAAGAAAGCGGAAAGATCCTCTGGAAGCAGAAACGGACGGTTCCCTTGAGAGAAAATCCGATTACTCACCGGGCGTTCGCCACTCCACTATTGTGGAGTCGACCGGAAGGAGATTTGTTGATCAGTCCTGGTCCTGATCAGGCACATGCGTATGATCCGCGCACAGGAAAAGAATATTGGCACGTCCGTTACCTCGGTTTCTCGAATGTTCCCGCTCCGGTTGCAGACGACAGGCAGGTTTACCTTTGCACGGGGTTCTTTGAACCGGTTCTGGCGGCTATCCGTCCCGGAGGCAGCGGAGACGTAACCGATTCGCATGTCAGTTGGGTTTATCGTCGGGGGGTGACGACAATACCATCGCCGATATTGGTGGACAAGCAGATTTACATGCTTAACGAAAAAGGAATCATCACGGCTCTGGATTGCGAAACGGGCAAGATAAAACGGAAACGTCGAGTGACCGGTAAATATTCTGCCTCACCCGTATTGATCAATCATCTGCTTTATCTTTGCAGCGAGGAAGGCAAGATCACCGTGCTAAAGCCGAATGCCCGGATGGATTTGGTGAAAGTGAACCGCTTGAAAGGGACGATCAAGGCATCTCCCGCTGTCGTGGGAAACGCCCTTTACATCCGCACCGGTACAGATCTGTATCGAATTGAACAGCTGACTCCCCGCGATAAACCCGAGGCCAAGCCGTGATGTTATAGGGGTCTTTTTTACAAACGCAAAAAATTATGGGACACGATCGCTCCAGTCGGGGACGTTGCATCAGGGGCATTTCAAATCGTTGACAGGTCCCTGCTCTGCCAGTAGTATGGGCCCGGCAGCAAGAGCTTTCATATTGGCTACGATATTTTGGGAACAGGCTGTTCCTGAACGAACCTTTCCCCGCGATCGGCACGACTCGTAAGCCCTTCTTTCCAAAGCACGGTGTTAAATCCGTGGCAAGCGTCCAACTTTATCATCACCATGAATATACAAACTGTCTGCAAAACCTGGATGAACGATTACCTTTCCCGGCAGCGGGAACTCCTCGAGGGCTTGCCGTTGGATGGGATTGAACGGCTCATTCATCTGCTGCGTGAAGCGTGTGCCGCCGGGAAAACTGTATTTGTCATCGGAAACGGCGGCAATGCAGCCAGCGGGGCCCACTTCGCGACTGATCTCGGAAAAGGTTCTTCCGATTGCTGGCCGGATCGATTCCGCGTTGTTTCCCTGGCGGATAATGTCGGCTGGATGACGGCACTGGGTAACGATTACAGCTACGAAGACGTATTTGTTCGTCAACTGATGAACTTTGCACAACCGGGTGATATCGTGCTCGCTTCCAGTGTCAGCGGGAACTCGCCGAACCTGGTGAAGGCGGTTGAATGGGCGAACGAACATGGTGTGCAAACCGTAGCGATGGTTGGGGCGGCTCGTGGAGCGCTGGAAAAAATTGCCGATCATGTTCTGGTGATTGAAGACAGGCATTACGGTCGCGTCGAAGATGCTCAAATGACGATCTTTCATCTGCTCGCCTACGCTTTCATGGAAAAAGAGGCAGGAATCGAAAAGGAAAGGCCGACCGACAAATACCTTCCCCGCTTTGAGGGCGTCGTCGAATTCACACCCGGTTTTGAATCGCGTGACAGCATCGAGCATGTCCTGTTCGATTTCGATGGAACACTTTCGCTGATCCGTCAGGGGTGGCCCGATGTCATGGTGCCCATGTTTGTGGAAATGCTCCCCCCCAAAGAGGGAGAAACCGAGGAAGAACGGGCAGCATTGGCGCTGGATGATATCATGCGTCTCAATGGAAAGCAGACCATTTATCAGATGATCCAATTGGCTCAGCGTATTACCGAGCGGGGTGGCGAACCGCGCGAACCGCTTTGGTACAAGCATGAATATCTTCGCCGGCTCGACGAACGAATCGCTGATCGCACCGCAGGGCTGCGTGATGGAAGTATCGATCCCGATTCGCTACTCGTTTACGGGGCCAGAAAACTGCTGGAACATTTGAGGTCACTGGGGTTAACATTGCACCTGGCCAGTGGAACCGACGAGCAATTTGTCAAACAGGAAGCGGAGCTTCTCGGGATCACCGATTATTTCGAAGGTCGCATTTTCGGGGCACTCGATAACTACAAGGATTTCTCCAAGCAGATGGTGATTGAACGGATTCTCGATGAGCATGATATCTCGGGAGATTCGCTCCTTTCATTTGGTGATGGATATGTCGAAATCGAAAACACGAAACAGGCAGGGGGAATCGCGGTTGCGGTTGCCAGTGACGAAGCGCATAACGGGTCGGGCCAGTTCGATCAATGGAAGCGAAATCGCCTGCTCGATGTTGGTGCCGACGTGGTCATCCCCGATTTTCGTGATAGTACCGTTTTGATGGAAGCGATCCTGAATTCATGACGAAATCCGTTTTACCGCTCGATCTTTCCCAGTTAAATGTTCTGCCTCTGGAGCAGCGGGAAAGTCTGACCACGGTCGATCAGATTATCAAATCTCCCGATGCCCCGCCGCCGGAAATCTCGGTTGAACTGTTGACGCAAATTCAGGGATGTGCCAACGCCATTCTTGAAGCTCGCAAACGAGATGCCGGAGTGATGCTGATTTACGGGGCCCATCTGCTACGAAACGGAGCCGTCCGCCTGCTGGAACGGATGATGGCAAAAGATTGGCTCACGCACCTGGCGACCAACGGGGCAGGCTCGATTCACGATTGGGAATACGCCTGGTTTGGGGCATCGACCGAAAGCGTGCGCATGAATGTCGCCAAAGGGCAGTTCGGCACCTGGGACGAAACCGCCAAAAATATTCACCTGGCCATCATGGCCGGGGCGCTTGATGGTCTCGGTTATGGGCAATCGATGGGACGGTTCATTATGGAAGATGGAGTCACGCTACCGACTCCTGATTCGTTACTCGAGTTGATTCGCAGTGAACCGGAGCATCCATTAACCGCAGCACGGGCCGATTTGTACCATGCGATGAAAAAACAGAACTGGATCGGCGGGGCGATGCCGATTGAACATCGCTGGAAACAGGCTTCGATTCTCGCTCAGGCATGGAGGCATCGGATACCGATGACCGTTCATCCGGGAATCGGTTACGACATTATTTCCAATCACCCGATTTTTAGCGGATCGGCGATCGGCCGGGCAGGTGAACTCGATTTCAAACTGTTCGGAGGTTCGGTTGAACGGCTTGATGGTGGCGTCGTGCTTTCCATCGGTTCGGCTATCATGGGGCCGCAGGTTTTTGAAAAGACGCTCAGTTGCGTCAACAACATTCGCTTGAATGACGGGCGGGAAGTTGTCAAGGATTTGAATTTGTATGTTGTCGATTTGGCCGATGGTGGCGGCTGGGACTGGTCGCAGGGAGAGCCGACCAAAGATAACGCGGCGTACTATTTACGCTTCTGCAAAAGCTACGCCCGCATGGGGGGGACGATGCACTACCTGCAATGCGACAACATCGCATTCGTACATAATCTGCTGCATCAGTTGGAGAGTTCATGAATCCACACCGATTTGAGGAAATCACGGCCCGTTACCGAAAATTGCAGATCGCAATAGTGGGAGATTTCTGCCTGGATCGTTATTTGGAAATTGATCCGGCACTCGAGGAAGATTCGATCGAAACCGGATTGCCCGTCTATAATGTGACCCGTGTCCGTTCTCAACCGGGAGCTGCCGGAACAGTGTTGAATAATCTGGTCGCTCTGGGAGTGGGGGAGCTTCACCTGATCGGCTTTTGCGGCGAAGACGGGGAAGGTTACGAGTTGCAGCGTGCACTCTCCTCACTACCCGGTGTCAACCTCGACCATTTTATCACCACACCGCTTCGGCGAACTTTTACCTATTGCAAGCCGCTCGTCATGGAACAGGGAAAGCCCCCGCGTGAATTGAATCGGCTCGATTCGAAAAACTGGACACCGACGCCGCCCGAAGTGGCCGGGGCGCTGGCCGATTCCCTGCAAAAGCTCGCATCGAATGTGGACGCCATCATTGTTATGGATCAGGTGGATGTCGCCGAGACCGGAGTCGTAACGCAACACGTGCTGGACGCCTTGCAATCCATTCCGGAAAACATCCCGATTGTTGCAGATTCCAGACGCGGGTTGCGGGAATATCCCCCTGTCATCTTCAAAATGAACGCTGCCGAACTGGCGAGACTGACCGAAGAAAAGGAGTATCAATCAGTCGATCAGGTGAAAGAAGCGGCCAGCCAGTTGGCCATCAGAAACGGGCGGGAGGTCGTCATTACGATGGCGGAACGTGGTTTCGTCGGAGCCTTGCCCAATGGAGAGATATCAACCTGTCCCGCTCTTCCGGTTCGAGGTGAAATTGATATCGTTGGAGCCGGAGATTCTGTTACCGCCAACATTGCCGCCGCGTTAGCCTCGCAGGCAACGCTGCCAGAAGCAATGCAACTTGCCGCTGCCGCCTCGTCCCATGTGATTCATCAGCTTGGCACAACCGGTACCGCATCTCTCGAACAGATCGCTCAACTGCTGCCCCTGCTGTGAAGGGATCAGCCTCGCAAGGAACATCCCGAATAACCACACCGTGCCCGGATTATACCCTGCCTGGTTATTCCATGTGTTCCATGTGGCCCAATCGGAACAGTTCCATCAGATCGGTCTGGCAACATCAGACGGAAGATCAGGCCCGCACGGAAGTGATGTTTTCAATCGGCACCTCTGTTTCGCCAATGCCGACAAACGCCTTCCCGTCGCGCAGAATGGCTCGATCGACCTCTCCTTCGATCTCTTCTCCCTGCTCGGTTGTTGCAGTAATAATTCGCCCAATCAATGATGCCGATGAAGACGCGAAGGCTGCTGTTGCTGCGGAAGACTGATTCTCAGTCAACGCCTTAATGGTATCTTCCAGTTCAACGGACGCCTGCAAGCTCCTCATTTGGGAAAGCTGTGTCAGCAGTTCCTCATTGCCGGTCGGATTGGTCGGGTCCTGATTTTGCAATTGGGTAATCAGCAGCTTCATGAACGAGTTGGAATCCAACGCGTTGAAACCCTGGGAATTCTGATCAACGATGTTGATCTTCTCTCCTGTCGGGCTTTGTACCGTGTCAATTACTGCCATGGGAGTCACTTTCTGTTATTGAATCAATACAAATCTGTTTTCTGGTTAAATATGCACGTCGATTTCGCTCACTCCCACAATTTGACGCTCGTGAGCTTCTGTTTCTGTCTCCGGGGTATCGTTCTGTTCTTCCAACTGCTGATTGACTGAGGCGAATTCTGTTTCCTCACCAAAGCGTTGCTGTTGGTTTCCTGAAGTCTGGTTCCCCGGCGTTTGATTTCCCGATTGATCGGAGGTGAATTCGCGAGTCAGGTTTTCGTTGATCTCCACTTCCAGACGATCCACTCTCAGATTTTGCTGGTGTAACGAAGTCCGCAAT